>CAMOKK010000014.1 GCA_946617545.1 uncultured Bacteroidales bacterium
TCACGGCACCGGATCGTAGCCGCTTCCTCCCCAGGGATGGCAGCGCAGGAGGCGACGCACCGTCAGGTACAGTCCCTTGAAGGGGCCGTGCTTGCGGAAAGCCTCCAGGGCATACTGCGAGCAGGTGGGCGTAAAGCGGCAGGACGGCGGTGTAAAGGGGCTGATGCAAATCTGGTAGAATTTGATCAGCAGCACCGCCGGAAAAATCAATATCTGTTTAAGCGTGTTACGCAAGTCGCTCATTATCTGTAACTTATTAAATTTCTCCTCAGAAATATTCCGAGGAGAAATCATATAATACCCTGATTATTAACAACTTCCATACCACGGGCGAAAACGCCCTGCAGGAGCGAGGCCATATCGGCATAAATTACCTCGTACGGGAGCACCTCCACGGAGGTGTAAATGAAAAGGATATCCACCCCGGGGCCCAGGAGGGCTTTCTGGCGGCGGTAGCTCTCGCGGATGCGACGTTTGAGGAGGTTCCGTTTGACCGCCCGCTTGAAACTGCGTTTGGGAACGGACACCACAATACGGGAAGGTTCCCCATCCCGGCGCAGAAGGAATTTACAGCGGAGGCAACCGGCCGATACGCTTTTCCCGGTCTGAAAAAGCTCTCCCACGGCCTTCAGGCCGCAGAGGCGTTCAGACTTGGGAAGGGCGGCATCCATATCAGAGGGTACTCAGGTACTGTTCGATGGCGCTGGCCACGGAAGGCGCCTCGGGAGAGGGAGCCTTCACATCTATGCGCAGGCCTGCCTCTTCCAGAGGCTTCACCACGGATCGGCCATAAGAGACCAACTTCATGTCTCCCTGCTGGAAATCCGGGAAATTCTCCTGGAGGGAGCGCAGGTCGGCCGGATTGTAGAGCACCATCATGTCGTAATCGTGGAGGTTGATGCCGGAGAGGTCCTGACTCACGGACTTCACGAAGACACCGGTGGCATAGTGAAGGTGATGGGCGTCAAAAAGGGAGGTAAGGGCATCTCCCGTGGAGGTGTCCGACATGGCTATGAGAAACTTCTCATCCTTGTGCTTGGGGCCGATCAGGGCCACCACGCTCTCGGGCGTGCCGGTTCCGTAGAAAATCTTGCGCTTGCGATATACGATGTGTTTCTGCAGATACATGGCCACGGCCTCCGTGGTGCAGAAATACTTCATGGTTTCGGGTATCTTGGCCCTGAGCTCTTCCGCCAAGGAGAAAAAAGCGTCAATCACATGCCGGGAAGAAAAGACAATGGCGCTGTAGTCCAGGACATTGATACGCTGGGCGCGGAATTCCCGGGACGTAAGAGGTTCTATCTTGAAAAAGGGGTGAAAATCGAAAGTGGCGCCAAACTTTTGGGTAACAGACTCATACTGAGTAAGAACGCGGGGAGCGTTTTGGGAAACCAGGATCTTCTTGATGCTCATTTTACAAACCTATCTTCTCTACAATACAATGCCCGAAACTATCAGCAGCGAAAGCGGCAGAATTTCGAGCCCGCAAAGGTACAAAAAAGTTCGCAAAGGATTACAAGATAATGATAAAATTTGTAGACAACGATGCAAAAACAGAAGATAGATGAAGGCCGACACCCCGTACAGGACCCACCTTATAGTACCTTCATCCATGCCCGTCAGGGTAAGGATTCCGACGATGACAAGAAGGCTCATCATCAAGATGATGAAGTAGGTGTAGGCCACCCGGTGAGCATCCCGGAAATTCTCCGTTCCATACCGGGGACGAAGAATCAGAAACATCAGGTGACGGAGCAGGAAAAACGCCGTCAGCGCAAAAGCCACGGCACATAGCCGGATGTCGGAATCCAGGCCGCTGATGAGGGCAGGGTCATACAGGCGGTATCTCCAGACCAGCAGGAAGGAAGGAATCACGAGCGCCAGGGCCACCAGGTTGCGGTCTTGCCTTACGCGGAGACTACTCTCCAAGGCAAAGCAACCCCTCAGCCGGGAGAGACTGTCTGCCAGATAAGGGAAGATTCCCATGAATCGGCCCAAAACCATGATGCACAGCAGGACGGAAACAACAACCAGTATGTCTGAAAGTACAAAGTTCATTTCAATTACCCCTTTTGGCCGGGTATCCGGCTTGCTGCAAAAGCGATACCACCTTGTCCCGGAAATCTCCCTGGATGGTGATTTCTCCGTCCTTGGCGCTTCCGCCCACGCCCAGGCGGGTTTTGAGTGTCCGGCCCAGTTCCTTCAAATCCTCCTCGCTGCCTTTGAAGCCGCTCACCAGGGTTACCTGCTTGCCACCCCGGTTGCGGCGGTCTATGCTCACAATCAGGCGCTGCTTTTCCGGGGGAAGGGTCTGGACCGGGGTATCATCGGCCGTGGTGTATTGGAAGTCCGGATTAGTGGAATAAACCACGCCCAGACGGCTTTTCCAGTCGTTTTCCATGGGCTTAACAGTTGCGGCCGGCACTCTCTACCAGCGTGCGGATATGGCTGTTGAACTTGTCGTTTTCAATGAGGCTCTCCAAGGTGCAGTGCATGCGGTAACGCCAGTAATGACGGGGAATGGCCGGGATGTTGATGCGCTCGTCGGCCGGATTTCCCTGGTAACGGAGCTCTCCGTCGGTGGCCAAGTAATCCTGAAGGGGCAAGATGGCCAGCATGGCCGGGGAGTGCATGTGCTGGGCCAGGATGAGGTCTACCACCCAGGGCTCGCAGAAGTAGGGGGCGTCTCCCTCGCAGCCCAGAATCTCATTGTAGTAACGCTGGGTAAGGGCACGGTCCTCTTCCCACCAGGCCCGCAGCGGCGAGGTGTCGTGGGTTCCGGTGGCGCAGACACACCAGTAAGGGTAGTTCTGGGGATGGCCGAAGGCATCGGCCGGATTCTTGGGCATGCGCTGGATTTCCAGGCTCAGGATGTTGAGTTCTTCCATCACGGAGGGCACGCAGCCGGGAATCATGCCCAGGTCTTCCCCGCAGGAAAGCATGTCGGTAGAACGGAGCAGGGCCGGGAGCTTGCGCATGGCGCTCTCTCGCCAGAAGTCGTTGTGGCGGAACCAGAAAAAGTCTGTGTAGAGCTGCTCGTACTGGTATTTCAGATGGTCCGGCAGGGCGGCGAAACGGGCTGTCTTGTTTCCGGAAATGCGCGGATGCCAGTATCCCTTCTTCCGGGGATCCTCCACAAAGAGGACATCCGTTCCCTCACCCTCACCGGGGTTGAAACCGCGCAGGCGAAGGTCTTCCTCCGAATACGGCAGGGCCGGGCTGAAGTGGCCCATGAGGCCGCTCTTGTACTGGGAAGGGATTTCCCAGATGCGGAAGAAGCCCAGGATATGGTCTATGCGGAAGGCGTCGAAATACTGCGCCATCTTGCCCATGCGGGCCTTCCACCAGGCATAACCGTCCTTTGCCATCTCTTCCCAGTTGTAGGTGGGGAAGCCCCAGTTCTGGCCGTCCTCGGCAAAGGCATCCGGCGGGGCACCGGCCTGGCTGTCCATGTGGAAGAGTTCCGGATGCTGCCAGGCATCGGCGCTCTGGCGGCTTACGCCGATGGGAAGGTCTCCCTTGATGGCCACCCCGTGCTGATGGGCATAGTCCACGGCGTCCCTCAGCTGAACATCCAGCAGGTACTGCACAAAGCAGTAGAAGTCTACGGTCTCTGCCCGCTCCGGACGGCCCGTCACAAAGCGGGACACGGTTTTGTCCGTGAAGCGGCTCCACTCTCCCCAGGTAGAGAACTCAGGGGTGCCGAATTCATCCCGAAGGGCACAGAAAACGGCATAAGGGCCCAGCCAGGACTCGTTTTCGTCCATGAAGGCCTTGTAAGGGGCCGATGCCGCCACCGCCTGCCCCTTGGCGCTCTTGAACAGCTTGCGGAGCAGCGCCAGTTTGGCATCGTTCACTTTTTCATAATCTTCTGCCGGTAGGGACTCCAGCTCCTGCTGCTTGGCCTTGTAGGCGGCGTCCTTGCGCACGCCGGCATCCGGCAGATGGATAAACTGCGGATGCAGGGCGAAGGAACTCACAGCGTTGTACGGATAGGAGTCCTGCCAGCCGCCCGTCATGGTGGTGTCGTTCACCGGCAGCAGCTGGATAACGCTCTGGCCGGCCTTCACGGCCCAGTCCACCAGTTTCTTGAGGTCGTGGAATTCTCCCACGCCGAAGCTGTCCTCCGTGCGGAGGGAGAACACCGGAACGGCCACGCCGGCTCCCCGCCAGGGTTCCGTGGGGAAGCGGGGCTGGATATCGGCCAGCATTACCTGGGTATCCTTGGGCGGGACCTCCGCGAAGAAATGGTTGGGGCCTTCTTCCCACAGGCGGATGGCCTTGGTCTTGGTATCTACGACAACAAACTTGTATTCGATGGGTTCGTGGATGTCCATGGTAATGAACCACCAGGGGGCAATGTGGTCCGACATCAGATGGATGCGGTCCCAGTTGCCCAGACAGTCTCCGCAGCCTACCAGGGCCAGGGACTCGTGGCTGCGAACCTCGGGGGCGGCCACCTGGATGCTCACGTTGCCGCGGGCGCCGCCCTCCGGACCGGGATGCCGGAAGGAATAGCCGTCCGGCCGACGGAAAACCACCTCGCTGAAGGCGGTGCTGTAAAAGGCCGAATTATACGGACGGTCCATCCATCGGGAGCGGACGATAATGTTCTTGCCGGGGGTATGATAGGCATACAGATGCTCTCTCCATTCCCGTTTCACCACCTTCCCTTCGCAAACGACCTCGAAGGTGAAATGGTCTCCGTCATGGATATCACGGCCGGAGAGCATGATTTGCCAAAGGTCTCCGATGGAAGATTCCATGGGAATGCGGCGCTTGCCCACACGGAGCTGAATGCTCTCGCCCCAGGCGGTACGGTAATGAACTTGGATATTTGTGGTCATAGTCTATGCGTTAGTTGCACAAATGTAACCATTTTAGGCCGATTTCCCACGCTCCCGCCACCGGTTTTTCTACCGAACTGCACAGATATTGCGACGAATGAACAAAAATTCGTAATTTTGTGGCCGATATGGAAGCCACCGTCGTTAAGAATGCCGGCAGCCATTACTTGCTGTCGGAGTTGCCGGAATGGAAGGTGTTCGAGGCCGTGCTGCGCGGGAAAATCCGCCTCAAGGCCAGCGAAATTACCAATCCCATTGCGGTGGGAGACCATGTGAACTATGAGCTGGACGCCGACGGAAACGCCGTCATCACTCAGATTCTGCCCCGGCGCAACTACGTGATCCGGCGCTCCACCAACCTTTCGCGGCAGGCGCACATCATCGCCGCCAACGTAGACCGCGCCTGGATTGTGGTTTCCCTGTACTTCCCGGAGGTAAAACTGCCTTTCCTGGACCGTATCCTGGTCACCTGCGAGCTGTATGGCATCCCCGCCACCATTGTCCTGTCCAAGGTGGACATGTACCGGGAAGAAGACCCCGAGGGCCTGGCCCGTTTCCATTCCATCTACGAAGGTGCCGGCTATCCGCTTGTCGAGACCTCCGTGGTGAGCGGAGAGGGCATCTCTGAAATCCGGGAGGCCTGCCGGGGCAAAGTGAATCTCTTCTCCGGAGAGTCCGGCGTGGGAAAGAGTTCCCTCATCAAGGCGCTGGACCCGTCGCTGGACCCCAAGATTGGGGCCATTTCGGCGGCCCACCTGCAGGGCAAGCATACCACCTCCCTGTACGAGATGTATCCGCTGGCCACAGGAGGCTATGTCATCGACTCCCCCGGCATCCGGGGCTTCGGCCTGGTGGATGTGGAAAAGGAAGAGATTGCCCGCTACTTCCCGGAGATGCTCCGGGCGGCCGAGGGCTGCCGCTTCACGCCCTGCACACATACCCACGAGCCCGGCTGCGCCGTGAAGGCCGCCGTAGATGCCGGTCTCATCTCTCCGGAGCGTTACAACTCCTACCTGGGCATGCTGGAAGAAGATAAGAAGTTCAGATGAAACTTCATAAAGAAATACTCCGTTTGGCGGTACCCAGCATTCTGGCGGGCATCACCGTGCCCCTGGTGGGCATGGTGGACATAGCCGTGGCGGGGCATCTGTCCGCGGAGGCATCGGCCAGCCTTATCGGAGGCATTTCTATAGGCACCATGCTCTTCGACCTGCTGTACTGGAATTTCACCTTCCTGAGGGCCGGCACGGGAGGTCTCACGGCCCAGGCCTACGGAAGCGGTCAACCGGCCGGGGGCATTCTGGGGCGGGCGCTCAGGATTGCCCTTCTGAGCGGCCTGGCCCTCATTGCCCTGCAATGGGTGGTGATCCGGCTGGCCTTCCTGGTGGTCCAGTGCAGCCCGGAGGTGCAGCAGCTGGCCACCCGCTACTTCTACATCCGCATCTGGGCGGCACCCGCCACCCTATCGCTCTTTGCCTTCAAGGGCTGGTTCATCGGCCTGCAGGACAGCGTGCGCCCCATGGTGGCCGACCTCCTGGTGAACGGCCTCAACATGCTTCTCTCCCCCGCCCTGGCCTTCGGCTGGGCCGGCCTGCCCGCCTTGGGCTTCAGCGGCGTGGCCGTGGGCACCGTGGTGGCCCAGTGGAGCGGCTTTGCCTACTGCCTGGCTGCCGCCCGCCATCGCTACGCGTGGAATGCAAACGTCTTACAGTCACTACGTTACGTATTTCAGCCCGGGAAAAAGTTCTTCCGCCTCAACCGAGACCTTTTCCTCCGCAGCATCGGCATGATTGCGGTTTACATCGGCTTTACCGTCCTGTCGGCCCGGTACGGAGACCTGATGCTGGCGGTGAGCTCCATCCTCATGAAATTCCTCCTGTTTTTCAGCTACTTCACCGACGGTTTCGCCTATGCCTCAGAGGCCCTTACAGGCCGATTCATCGGGGAACACTCCCTCGAAGGCGTCCGGAGCACCGTGCGGCAGACCTTCGCCTGGAGCTGGGCCATGGCGGGAGCCTTCATGCTGGTGTACGGCCTGGGCGGCACGCCGCTTCTGAGGCTCATGACATCGGCCCCGGAAGTGGTGGAAGCCGGAAAACAATTCCTCCCCTGGCTGCTCCTGATGCCGCTTATCGGCTGCCCGGCCTTCATGTGGGACGGCATCTTTATCGGCGCCACCGCCTCTGCAGACCTTCGCAACAGCACCCTCCTTTGCGCCGTAGGCTTTTTCGTCGTCTGGTTCATAGGCCTGGCACTGGGGGCCGATTCCACTCCCGAGCGGGCCATCCACCTGCTCATGGGCGCCTACTTTGTACACCTGGCCGTCCGCGCTCTCTATCTGACGCTCCGCTACAAGCCCGCCGTCCTTTTACCCTTGACAACTAAGTAATTGTCCTTCAGTGCGTTATAATACATTTCTCGTTCAAAAATCGAACGAGAAATATACTACAACTCACAGAGAATGAGCGAGTTAGTTGTCAAGCCTGATTAGCGGCGAAGGTATTTCCAACCCACCACCGGAAGGGTGAAGGCCAGCAGGCAGGCGATAATCCAGAAAATGGACACCGGGAGGAAGTTGTAACTGTCTCCGGCGGTGAATCCCTGAATGAGATAACCGCTGGCTACGCTCTGCAAACCGGCAGCGGCGTAACTGGAGATGCCCACAATGCCCAAGGCCGCGCCCGTAGCCTTGCGGGGTACAAAGTCCAGGGCCATGAGCCCGGCCACAATGCAGAAGACAATGCTGAAAGAAAAACTGAAGAGGGCCACCAGCAGCAAGTTCAGCACAAAACCGCCGTCCAGGAAAAGGAAGCCGAAGAGCGAGGCCACCGCCAGGATACCGGCCAGAACAACCGGACGGGCCCGGTTGCCGTGGAACAGGCGGTCCGACAGCCACCCGGCCAGCAAATTGCCGGTAATGCCGAACGCCTCCGCATAGCCTATCACCTGGGCCGCCTCCTTCAAGGAGAAGGCCTTCTGCTTCTGCAAGAACAGGACGCCCCAGTCGCTCACGGCATGCTGCGTCACGTAAAGAAAAGCCGTGGAAAGGGCAATCACCCAAATGCCCGGATGCTTGAAAACCCATTTCTGAAGCTCCTTCGTGGGTTTCTTGTCCATCTCCTTCACCGGTTCTCCGGAAAGTTCCTGCACGGAAGGAAGCCCCTCGCTCTCGGGCGTATCGGAAATGAAAAGAAGGGAAATGGCCAGGCCGATAACCCCGCACAGCGCCGCCGCTATAAAGCCCCACTGCCAGCCGGCCGCCGCCACGATGAAGCCCGTCATCACCATGGAAACGGACTTGCCCAGCTGCGGGGTAGAGCTGAAAATGCTGTAACGGGTACCGCGGATGGCCAGCGGGAACCAGCGCGACAGGCTGATGGTGCCGGGCGGCGAGCCCATGGACTGCACCCAGCCGTTGATGCCCCACAGAATCAGGAAAGTAAGGAAAATGAGCAGGGAGCCCATCCCCAGCGGCGTTGTCAGGAGCCCCATCCAACCCAGAATAAGGTTAATAAGGGCCGATACCCCTATACCCACCGCCATGAACCGGCGGATATTGCAATAGTCTGCGATGAAGCCGTTGGAGAACTTCCCCACCGCATACACAAAGTAAAAGGCCGAACTGATAAGCCCCAGCTGCCCGGCCGTGAGCACCCCACCGTCAATGAGCGGCTGCTTTACCACGCCCAGCGTCCCGCGGCACACATAGTACAGCGTATAGGCCAGGGTTACGCCCCAGAAGGTGCGCTCCCGAAGGCGCTTGTACGTAGCCTCCACCTCCCCGACGGGAACAGCCGTCTCCCGGGGCTTGCTAATGCGGAAGAAGGAATAAAAAGACATACCCTACAGGTCCTTTAGAAGCTCCACAAGGCTGCTTCCGGAGGCATAATAACGGGCGTCCAAACCCACGGCCAGAGCTCCGTCCACATTGGCCCGGTTGTCGTCTATGAATACAATCTCACCGGCGGGAAGGCCCACCCGGCGGACGGCCTCCCGGTAGAATGCGGCCGACGGCTTGAGCATCTTCATCTCGCAGGAGATGAACTGCCCGGCGAAAGTCTCTTCCGGATTCACCCCGGCATCCCGGAGCGCCTGCAGGCAGAAAGGCATGGAGATAGGATTGTTGTTGGAAAGCAGGTAGAGGGGGTATCGGCCCCTCAGGCGGGCTATCAGGGCCGGCGCCTCGGGGTTCACCCGGTCCAGGAGGCACTTCATGGCGCGGTCCACGTCCGAGGGGACGCAGCCGGGGCGGGAATCGGCCAGAATCTGCGAACGGAAATCCTCTGCGCTGAGGATTCCCTCTTCCATATCTCCGTATATCCCTTTCTGGTGATACGGGTCCAGAAGCTCGGTTATGCGCTCGAAGCCCAGAATTTCCCGGAAACCCCGGATGCAGCGCTCCATATTGAGCTCGATGAGAACGCCGCCGATATCAAATACAACTGCTTTTGCCATTTCCCTGCAAAGATATAACATTTTCCATAAAGGGGAAAGAAGAAACCCGCTTGCGAATTTCACAATTGGCAGCGGGTTATTATAGTAAGGTATCAATATTTATGTCTGATACCACGTAATTCCAATACCGTGCCAAAACCGGCACGACGCCAAAAATTTTTAGGAAATTTTCTTCTTTTTCCGTTTTTTCTGATTCCAGTCTCCGTAAATTTCGCTCACGTTACCGGCCGTGATGAAGCCGTGGATGTCGTTCTCCTTGAGATAATTCATCAGGCTGGCAAACTCGTCCTGGGTGAGGAGGGCCTGGATTTCCGTGTTCTGATGGCCGTTGTAGCCGCCCGTCACGCTATACAGCGAGCAGCCGCGCTGCAGGTCTTCTATGATATACTTCCTGATTTCCTCATAGCGCGAAGATATGATGCACACCCGTTTGCGGCGGTTCAGGCCGGCCGTGAAATAATCCAGCGCCAGGCCGTTAATCCAGGTGCCGATCAGGCCCACCACCACAATCCGGAAGGGGTTGATGGCAAAAGCCGTACAGCAGATGAGGGCGCCCGCCACCGACACGGAGGTGCCGATATCGAAGTGCAGGTACTTGTTCACAATCTTGGCCAGGATGTCCAGGCCGCCGGTAGAGGCGTTGATGTTGAACAGGATGGTCTGCGAAGCGCTGAGGATAAGCACGAAGCACAGCAGGTCGAACCAGACGTCTCCCATCAGGGACGTGGCGCCCGGCTCCATGATGCGCTCCACGGGGAAAACCTTCTCCCAGAATTCGATGAAAGGGCCCAGGATAAGGGCGGTATAAACCGTCTTGGCTCCGAATTCATGGCCGATAAGCACCCAGGCCAGGATAAGCAGGATGGCATTGATGACGGTAACCACCACCGACACCTTCACCGTTATGCCCGCCAGGCCGAAGAGGCCGGAAATAACCATGGACAGGCCCGTGATGGAGCCGATGACCAGGTTGCTGGGCATAAGGAAATAGTACACGGCGGCGGCGGCAATGAGCATGCCCACCGTCATGATGATAAATTCCTTCCAGAATTTCCAGGTTCCGAGCGTTTGAAGCAACTCCTTCATTTTGGTTAGTTTTAGTGCTGTAAAGGTAACAATTTTCCGGAAAACGTACTAATAATACTTATAAAACAGCACAATACTTTCCATTCCGGCAAAGAATTGGCGCAGCAGGAAGCTCTCGTTGGGCGAGTGGATGGTGTCCCGCTCCAGGCCGAAGCCCATCAGCAGCGGGTCTGTTCCCAGTATCTTCTGCATATCGGCCAGAATGGCGATGGAACCGCCGCCCCGGGCCGGAACGGGCTCCGTCCCATAGACCTCCGCCATGGCGCGGGAGGCGGCCTGATAGGCATGGGAGCTGATGGGAATCAGGAAGCCGTCGCCGCCCTCGAAAGGCGTCACCTCCACCTTCACGCAAGGGGGCGCGATGCGCTGCAGATGCTCCTGGAAAAGTTTGGTAATTTTGGCCGATTCCTGCCTGGGCACCAGCCGCATGGATACCTTGGCATAGGCCACCGAAGGCAGCACCGTCTTGGCGCCGGCGCCCGTATAGCCGCCCCAGATGCCACAGACATCCAGGCAGGGACGGATGGCCGTGCGCTCCAGCGTATTGTAGCCCTTCTCTCCCTTCACCTCCTTGATGTCCAGGAATTTCCTGTACTCCTCCAGGTCGAAGGGTGCGCGGTTCAGCAGGGCCCTGTCATCGGCCGACAATTCCACTACGTCGTCGTAGAAGCCGGGGATGGTTACGCGGCCGTCTTCGTCGTGCAGGGAGGCGATGAGGGCGCAGAGCTCGTTTATGGGATTGGCCACGGCGCCGCCGTAATGGCCGGAGTGGAGGTCTTTGTTGGGGCCGGTCACCTTCACTTCCAGATAGGCCAGGCCGCGCATGCCGCAGTTGATGGACGGCACTTTTTCGGAAATCATGGTGGTGTCGGAGACCAGGATGACATCGGCCTTCAGGAGGTCTTTGTGGTCCTTTACCCAGGCCGGGAGGGAGGGGCTGCCTATCTCTTCCTCGCCCTCGAAGATAAACTTCACATTGTGCCGGAGCTGTCCGGTCTTCAGCAGGAACTCGAAGGCCTTGAGGTGCATGAACAGCTGGCCCTTGTCATCATTGGCGCCGCGGGCCCAGATGGCCTCCTCGCCGGTAGCGGGGTCCTTGGCCAGAACGGGCTCGAAGGGGTCTGTGCGCCATTTTTCCAGCGGCTCCGGCGGCTGCACGTCGTAATGCCCGTACACCAGCACCGTCTTCTCCGCCCCCATGTCCTTGCTGCCGTACACCACGGGGTGACCGGCGGTTTCACAGACGGCGGCCTCATCGGCCCCGGCCTCTTTCAAAAGTTCCACAAGGCGGGCGGCGCAGCGGTACATGTCTTCCTTGTGCTCCGCCTGGGCGCTCACGGAAGGGATTCGAAGCAGGGAAAAGAGCTCCTCGAAGAAACGCTCTTTGTTGGCTTGGATATAGGTCTTCATAAGGCGTTGTTCTGTAAACGGCTGGTTATTAGTGTTTTGTGCATTTTAACCTGGGCGATTTCGCCTAGGTTGATTTCGTTATTTCGCTTGTACTGAACCACTTACAGTACTACGGCATTTACTCTGCGGCCTGACCGCCGGCCAGGTCCAGGATTTCGGAGGTTATCTTCTGCTGGCGGCCCTTGTTGTACTGGAGCGTTAGTTCCTGCAAGAGGTTCTCACCGTTGTCGGTGGCCGTCTGCATGGCCACGGTACGGGCCGCATGCTCCGCCGCACTGCTGTCCAGGAGGGCGGCGTAGAGCTTGAGCTTGCGCGTCTTGGGAAGGAGCACCTTCAGGAGTTCCTTCCGGGACGGTTCGATGATGACGTCGGAAGATTCTTCGCTGTCGCTCGGAATGACAGCATCTTCCTGAGGCAGTTGTGCAGAGGAATCTGCGTCCAGCAGCACCTCTGCCACCGGCTCCTGCCGGGCGGTGGAGACAAAGTGGTTGTACACCAGCAGCACCTGGGCAAACTTACCGGCCTCCCACTGTTTGGAAAGGGCCTCCACCAAATCGGCCACCCGGGCAAAGACCGGATGTTCCGCCAAGTCGTTCAGGTCTTCGGGGCTGGGGAAGCCGTCGCGGCGCATGGCATCGGCCATTTTGCGACCCACGGAATACACCACGTCGCCCTCCCGGCGCAGTTCCCGCACCTTGGCCACGGCCGCCGCATTGAAGCCGCCGCAGAGCGAAGAGTTGGACGCAATGGCCACAAAAACGCGGGGTTTTGTGCCCGTAAGCCCACTTTCTTCGCCTTCACGCACGAAATCGGCCGATTTTGTGCCCGCCGCGCCCCCCAGCGAGGACAGAATGCCCTGCAGCTGCTCTTCATAGGGACGCATGTTCTCAATGGCTTTCTGCGCCTTCCGGAGTTTGGCCGACGACACCAGCTTCATGGCCGATGTAATCTTGAGCGTATTCCGCACGGACGCTATCCGTCCCTTTATTTCCTTTAATGTTGGCATAGAGATTCTTCGCTTCGCTCAGAATGACGAAATCACTTCATGGACAAAATGACGGATTCGGCCGTTTCAGCCAGTATCTGCTCTATTTCGGGGGTGAGGGTTCCGGCACCCAGCGGAGTCAGGACATCGGCCTGATGGGTTACGCGGAGACGCTCCAGAAAGGCATCCTGGAAGGCAGGCACCTGGCCGATGGCGATGTCCCGCATCAGTCCCTTGGTTCCGCAGTAGAGGATGGCCACCTGTTCGCCCATGGGCATGGGGCTGTACTGGGGCTGAATGAGGAGCTGGTTGTTCTTGCGACCCTTGTCCAGGGCCATTTCCGTCACCTTGTCCACGTCCGAAGAGAACTTGGAGAAGGCCTCCAGCTCGGCCCACTGGGCCTGGTCTATCTTGAGGGTGCCCGCCACCTTCTTCATGGACTTCACCTGGGCGCTGCCGCCCACGCGGGACACGGAGATACCCACGTTGATAGCCGGCCGAACGCCCTGGTTGAAGAGGCTCTGCTCCAGGTAAATCTGGCCGTCCGTAATGGAAATCACGTTGGTGGGGATATAGGCCGATACGTCCCCCGCCTGCGTCTCGATGATGGGCAGGGCCGTCAGGGAGCCGCCGCCCTTCACCTTGTCCTTGAGCACGGCCGGGAGGTCGTTCATCTTGGCCGCCACCTCCTGCTGGTCGATGATGCGGGCCGCCCGCTCCAGCAGACGGCTGTGGAGGTAGAAAATGTCTCCGGGATAGGCCTCACGGCCGGAAGGACGGCGCAAGATGAGGGAAACTTCCCGGTACGCCACGGCCTGTTTGGAGAGGTCGTCGTACACCACCAGGGCATGCCGGCCCGTGTCACGGAAATACTCGCCGATAGCCGCTCCGGCAAAGGGGGCGTAGTACTGCAGGGCCGCCGGGTCCGAAGCCGTAGCTGCCACCACCGTGGTATAGTCCATGGCCCCGTGCTCCCGCAGCGTCTTCACGATGGACGCAACCGTAGAGCCCTTCTGGCCGATGGCCACATAGATGCAGTACACCGGTTCGCCGGCCTCGAAGGCCTTCCGCTGGTTGATGATGGTATCGATGGCGATGGCCGTCTTGCCCGTCTGGCGGTCTCCGATGATGAGCTCACGCTGGCCGCGGCCGATGGGAATCATGGCATCGATGGCCTTCAGGCCCGTCTGAAGGGGCTCGCTCACCGGCTGGCGGAAAATCACGCCCGGCGCTTTGCGCTCCAGCGGCATGTCCAGCTTTTCGCCCTCGATGGGGCCAAGGCCGTCCAAGGGATTGCCCAAGGGGTCTATCACGCGGCCCAGCACCTTGTCGTTCACGCCCACGGAGGCGATGCGGCCCGTGCGGCGTACCACCATGCCCTCCTTCAGCATGTCCGTGGGGCCCATGAGCACGGCGCCCACGTTGTCGGCCTCCAGGTTCATCACCACGGCCATCACGCCGTTGCCGCAGTCCAGCAGCTCGCCGGCTTCCGCGTGGTCCAGTCCGTAGATACGTACCACACCGTCACTCACTTGCAGGGCCTTTCCTATCTCCTCAAACTGGAGATCGTTTTTCATGTCCTGGAGCTGTCCCAGAAGGATGTCGCTCACTTCGCTGGGTTTCAGAGATATAGCCATTAGATTATTCTTCTGTTTCTTTCAATAAATTGCTCGCGGATTATGTCCAGCTGCCGTTTTATGCTGGCATCCATGAGGTAGTCGTCTATGTCGAAGACAAAACCGCCGATGATGGACGGGTCCACGTCCACCTCGATAATCACGTCATCTCCCGTCTTCTGCTTCACCAGGGCCTTCAGGCGTTGGAGCAGACGCTCAGACGGCTCGCCGGCCGTAGTCAGATGTGCTTTCCGGATACCTACGCTGCGGTGGTACATGTCCGTGAAATCCCGCAGGATGTCCAGCACCAGGGGCATGCGCCCGTTCCGGTTCAGGAGCGTGAGGAAGCGGCTCAGGTCCGGAGACATGCGGTTGCCCAGGGCCGACTGGAGGAGTTTCTTCTTCTCGAAGGGGGTTACCACGTCATCGGCCGCCGTCACCATCCGCTGCAGGTCCGGAACCGCGTGAAGGCTTTTTACCAAGGTCTCGGCCTCGGAGCACACGATGTCTCCTTGACCGCCCTCGCGGACAAATTTCACCAGCGCCCTGGCGTAACGGGTTATGACGATGCTCCGGTTCATGAACGTATCTGGGCCTGGGAGGCCTCATCTACCAGCTGGTCAATGAAAGCCCGCTGGCTGCCCTCGTCGGACAGCTCGTGGCGAAGCACTTTTTCGGCCACCTGGACGCTCAGGAGGGCAATTTCCTTGCGCACGTCGCGAAGGGCGCTCTCCTTCTCGGCCTCAATCTGGGCCTTGGCATCGGAAAGAATCTTGTCTGCCTGAGCCTGGGCCTGGGCCTTGGCATCGGCCACTATGCGGGCCTTGGTCTCGGTGGCCTCGCGCAGCATCAGGGACTGCTCCTTGCGGGTAGCCTCCAGCATCTGCGCCTGCTCCACCTTCCAGCTGGCCATCCGGGCCTCTATTTCATCGGCATCCTTGAGGGACTGCGCTATCTTGGCGCTGCGTTTGTCCACCA
>CAMOKK010000015.1 GCA_946617545.1 uncultured Bacteroidales bacterium
TGTTCTTATTACCGCACAAAGATACGTAAAATCTGCCGTTCCTTCAAACGGGTGCGAAACAGGCCTGTTTTGCCCCGCTAATTACCGGTACAGTTCCCGCAGTACTTGCAGGGAGCGCACATGAATGTTGCTGTCCGTGTGATAGGAAAGGTATTTGAGAAGCGCCTCACAGAGGGCGTTTCTGTTTTCTCCGCTCAGGGGGAGCAGCATGCACTCCTCAAAACGGCCTTCCACAAAGGGCCTGAGCCGTTCCAGCTGCTCTCCGGCAAAAGGCGCCACGTCCTGCAGGGTGGGCCGGAAGCCCAACGCCCCGGCGAAGTCTACCAGGAAACGGATATGATAGTTGTAGAAATCGCTCTCCAAGGCATTGAGCGTGAGGATGCTTCCCACACACCACTCAAACAGACCGTCCTCGCAGGTGCCGTCCTTGAGCGTACGCAGAAGGACTTCTGCCAGGAACAGGCTCATGGTGTTTTTGTGAATGTTGTCCCGGATGCCGGAAAGGGCATCCCGGGGGGTGATGTTCCGAAGGCTCCAGAGTTCCGACTTGGGGTTTTCCACCACCTGCGCCTCCAGGATGTTGAGGGGCAGGAAGCGGGCCATCCCCGCCTTTCGGGCCGACGGAACCAGGAAACCCCGCCGTCCCCACTCGCGGGAAAGCGTGTGAACCACCAGCGCATTTTCCCCCACCAGCGTGGTGGACAGGACGATGAGTTCGATGGTGTCCCGGCCGGGCATCTTATTTACGCAGGTATTCCGCCATGGCTTTGAGGGCCTTGGCGCGGTGCGAAATGGTGTTTTTCACCTGCTCGCCCAGTTGGGCGTTGGTTTGGGAATAACCTTCGGGGATGAAGATGGGGTCGTAACCGAAACCGCCGTTCCCCTTCTTGTCCAGGCCGATATGCCCTTCCATCACTCCGTCGAAGAAATGATGCTCACCGTTGATGATGAGGGTGACGGAGGTGCGGAAGCGGGCCTTGCGGTTGGCGTTGGCCGTGGTGATGCCGTTGGTGCGGGCCATGGCGGCCTCCTTTTCCCGGCGGGCCATCTCTTCCAGCAGTTTGTCCATGTTGGCGTCTGCATCCCGCTGAGGGCCGGCGTAACGGGCGGTTTCCACGCCCGGGGCGCCGCCCAGAATGTCCACTTCCAGGCCGGAGTCGTCGGCAAAACAGTTCAGTCCCGTTTTCTTGTAGATGTAGTCGGCCTTCTGCATGGAGTTGGCCCTGAGGGTGTTTCCCGTCTCGGGAAGGTCTTCCTTGATACCCAGAGATGCGGGGGTAACGAGCTCAAAACCCTCGCCCAGAATTTCAGCAGCTTCCCGGATCTTACCGGGGTTGCCCGTTGCAAAAACCAATTTCATAAAAATACTAATAACTAACCGGCCGCAAAGATAGTGAATATTTTTGTAACTTTGCATGATGGCATCTTCTTTGAAAAAGAATGGCGCAGTTAAAATGATGAATATGAGAAAAAAGATATGTGTGGTTGCCGCGGCCCTGTTTCTGGCCGCCTCTCCCTTTGTATCGGCCCAATCCAAAAACTTCACCCTGGCCAAATGGGTGGAGGTGTATAATTCCATTCTCAAGGAGTTGAACCGTTCCTATGTGGATTCCTTGGAGGTGGGGCGCATCCAGCGCACGGCCATCGATGCCATGCTCTCCTCCCTGGACCCTTATACGCAGTACGTCCCCGAGGAAGAGCAGGAGAACTTCCAGATGATGCTCACCAATACCTACGGGGGCATCGGCGCCATCATCTACAAGCCGGACGTGAACGGAAACGTGATTATCAACGAACCTTACGAAGGCTCTCCGGCCGCCCGTAACGGCATCCGCTGCGGAGATGAGGTGGAGGCCATCGACGGGGTTTCCACCCACGGGCTCACCAGCCAGGAAAGCAGCGACCGCATGCGCGGCAAGCCCGGCACCACGGTGGTCCTCACCGTGAAGAAACTCCGTGGCCAGACCGTGGACATTCCGGTGGTGCGGGAACGCATTTCCCTGCCTTCGGTGGAATATGTGGGCATGCTCAATGAGAATGACGGCTACATCCTGCTGGAGAAATTCACCGAGGGCGTGGGCCAGGATATCCGCGAGGCCTATCACAAACTCAAGGACCAGGGCATGAAGCGCCTGGTGCTGGACCTTCGCGGCAACGGCGGCGGCCTTATGCACGAAGCCGTGAACATCGTCTCGCTCTTTGTTCCCCGCGGCTCGGTAGTGGTCACCTCCAAAGGACGTGACGCCGCCGAAGAGCGCGTGTACAAGACCACCACGGATCCGGTAGACCAGGAGATTCCCATCGTGGTACTGGTGGATTCCGGCTCTGCATCGGCTTCTGAGATTGTTTCCGGCGCCCTGCAAGACTATGACCGCGCCACCATCGTGGGCACCCGCACCTACGGGAAGGGACTGGTCCAGAGCATCCGCCCCCTGCCTTACGACGGGCAGCTCAAGGTAACCACGGCCAAGTACTATACCCCCTCCGGACGCTGCGTCCAGGCCATCGACTACTCCCACCGCAACGAAGACGGTTCCGTGGGCTTCATCCCGGATTCCCTCACCCATGAATTCACCACCGCGCACGGGCGCAAAGTGCGGGACGGCGGCGGCATCACCCCGGACTTCGAGGTGAAGGCGCACCGTTATTCCCGCCTCACCTATTCCCTGGTCCTGGGAGGCATCGTGGAGCAGTACGCCCTCAAATATGTGCAGGAGCATGAATCCATCCCGGCAGTAGAAGATTTCCACTTTGATGAATACGAAGACTTTGTGGCCTTCGCCTCCACCAAGGAGTTCGACTACCGTTCATCGGCCCGGGCCCTCTTTGACCAGATGAAAAAGACGCTGGAGGAAGACGGCCTTACGGAGGCGGTCTCTTCCGAGCTTTCCGCCCTTCAGAAGTCCTTGGACATGGACAAACCCACGTTCCTGCGGCTCAAGAAAGACGAGGTGATTCCCTTCATCGAAGAAGAGATTGTGGTTCGCTACTACTTCCAGGAAGCCGGCATCCGCATCCGTATCCGTTACGACAGCCAGCTGGCCGATGCCCTCAAGCAGCCCGCCATCAGCTGGTAGGTCTCTTTCCGGGGGCAAAACAGGCCCCAAAAGAATCCGCCCACTCACAGTTCTAAGCGGCCGCCGCGGTAGAATTCCAGCAGGGAAGTCTGGTACAGGCACTCGTAGGTGGCCTGCAGGGCATTGGACTGGGCCTTCACCAGGCGGGATAGGGCCTCGTTGAACTCTGTGTTAGTAGCTTTCCCGTTCTCGTACTTGGCTTTGGTGAGCTCGAAGGCATCCTGGGCCGCTGCGGTGGCCTGCAGGGTGGATTCGTGCTTGGCGCGTGCCGTCACGGCGGCATTCCAGGCCTGCTGAATCTCCTTGTACAGGTTGTTCTTGGCCTGCTGCAGCCGGATTTCCTGGCTGCCGTGGCGCAGTTTGGCCGTGCGCACGCCGTTCCGGATGGTGAAGCGGGAGAAGATGGGAACGCTCAGGGTAAGTCCCACGTACTGGCTGAAGTTATTGCCCAGCTGGTTCCAGAAGCCGGTGGTCTTGAAGGAAGTGTAGTAATTGGTCCCCAGGCCGCCGTTCAGGCTCAGGGTGGGGAAGTAGGCCGCCTTGGCAATCTGAATCTGTTTTTCCGTGCCTTTCAGGCGCAGTTCCTCGGCCCGGATGAGCGGCCTTACGCCCAGGGCTTCGGCATAGATGTCGTCCGGGTCCGGAAGCATCCTGTCGCTGAAAGTGACCTTGGGCCGCACAATGGAGAAACCCTCCCAGGAGTGGAACTCCAGCAGCTGGGCCAGGTCCAGCAGGGAAGCGCGGATGTTGCCGGCCTGTTGCACCACCGTAAGCCGGCTCTGGGCCTCGGTGGCCTTCTGCTGGGACAGTTCGGCGGCCGATGCCTTTCCGTTCTCCAGCAGTCCCTGGAGCCGGACCACCTGCAGCGAGTCGATGCTGAGCTGGTGCTGTGCCACCTCGTGCAGCTCATAGTTGTAAAGGATCTGCACATAGGCCTGGGCCACCTTTACGCGGATGTCGTCCCGGGCTTTCTGCAAGTCCTTGGTGGCGGCCTCCAGGTTCAGGCGGGAGTATTCCATGTTGCGCGGGGTGGCCAGTCCGTCAAAGAGGGTCATGTTGGCCCCCACGGAGAAGCCGGTGGTGGCGGAATTGCCCCGCTCGTAGGTATTGTTGCCGCCGATGCCGCGGCCGAAGTTCACGTTCTCGCTGGCACTGGCCGATACCCCGGGCAGCCAGCGCATCCGGGCCGTGTTGTTGTCCACCTCCCAGGTTTTGACCGTAATTTCCGCCGCGGCCACGGTGAGGTTCTTCTCCAAGGCCCAGTCTATGCACTCCTGCAGGTTCCAGGGATGGGAAAGGTCCGGCAGGGAATCGGTGGGCGCCATACCCAGCGCCAGGGCAATCAAAAGGGCTTTCATGGCTTATTTGCTGTTAATGATTTGCGGACCGCGGACTTTGTCATCGGCCTTGAGGCCTTCGATTATTTCGATGGTGACTCCGTCGGAGAGGCCGGTGACCACCGGACGTTTCTCATAGCCGTTTTCTCCCATCACATAGACGAAGGTCTTGTCTCCCTCGAACTGGATGGCACTTTCTTCCAAGGTCATCACGTCCCGGGCCTCCTGCAGCACAATCTCGGCGTTGGCGCTGTAGCCGCTGCGGATGGTGACGTCGGAGGGAACCTTTACCGAAGCCTTGATTTCGAAGAGATTGGTGCCGCCGGATTCCTTGGCCTTGGGCGAAATATACTCCAGGGCGGCGTCGAAGGACAGGTTCTGGAGGGCGCCCACGGTGATGCGCACCGGAAGGCCGATGGAAAGCCGTCCCACCTCCGTCTCGTCAATGTTGCCGTCGAAGATGAGGTCGTCCATGTTGGCCACCGTGGCGATGGTGGTGCCGTCGTTGAAGGTATTGGACATGGTGACGGAATTGCCCACCTTCACCGGCACGTCCAGGATGAGGCCGGAGATGGTGGAGCGGATGAGGGTGGTGCTCCCGCTCTTGTTGGAGGAGGACACGCCGTCCCGCACAATCTCCAGGGTCTCCTTGGCGATGGAATGCTCCTCCTGCGCCTGCCGCAGCGCCTGCGACACCTTCTCGAAGGACTCCGCGCTCACCAGGTTCTGGTCAAAGAGCCTCTTCTCGCGGTCGTAATTCACCTGGGCCTGCTTCAGGTTCACCTCCGAGAGGCGCACCCGGCTTTGGGCCGATGACAGCTGGTTCATGTCCGGAATCACCTTGAGCTTGGCAATCACCTCGTTCTGCTGCACCGTTTCTCCGGCTTCCTTATACATCTCCGCGATGATACCGTTGATCTGGGGCTTCACGTTCACCTCGTCGCGGGGCTGGATTTTGCCCGTGACCACGGTGCTGCGCACGATGTCTCCCCGGGAGGGGGTAAGCTCCTGGTACTCCACCGCCTTGGGCTGGGAGCGTTTGAACAGGTAGGCAAAGGTGCCCAGAAATACCAGGGCCACCAGCGCAATCATCAGAATTCTTCCAAATTTTTTCATATCTGTTTCTGTTTTTTATTCGTCTCTCATGGCGTCCACGGGTTTAATCTGCATGGCGCGGGATGCCGGCATGAGCCCGGCCACCACGCCCAGCACGGTCAGGAGCAGGGCTGCCAGCACGGCCGTTCCGAAGGGCACCTGGAAAGCGGCCTTCAGGACGCCGTCCTCCGTCATGCCCAGCTCTACGGCCGAAAGGATAAGGACGCTGAACACAATCCCCGCCATGCCGGCCACCAAGGTGAGCACGATACTCTCGGAGATAATCTGTCCCAGAATCTGCCGGGGCGTTGCGCCGATGGCCCGCCGGATGCCAATCTCCGTGGTGCGCTCCTTCACGCTCACCATCATGATGTTGGATACGCCTATCACACCGGCCAGCAGCGTTCCCAGGCCGATGAGCCACACCAGGAAGTTAATGCCCTTGAACAGGTTGTCCACAATGCCGAAGATGAGCTGGGTGTTCAGCAGGAAGAGGGCCTGCTCGTCCGTGGGGTCCAGGTAATGGGAGCGGGAAACCACCTCCCGCACCCGGGGAGTGAGGTCGCTCATGGTATAGCCCGGAGCGGCCGTGAAGCACAGCAGGTGGATGGTGTTGCCCAGGTTGTAGGCCTTGCGGGCCTGCATGAGCGGGATGGTGACGGCGTCCTCCGCACTTCCGTTGATGGAAATGCCGCCTCCGCCCTTCCAGTCCACGCCCACCACCGTATAGTAGTTCCCGTCAATCCGGATGCGCTGCCCGCAGGGGTCTCCGCCTTCGGGGAAAAGTTCGTTGTAGACTCGCTTGCCAATCACGCACACCTTCCTTTCCTGGGCGTTGTCGGCGTCGCTGAGGTATCGGCCATACTTGAGAAGGGGCGTCTCAATCTTGGAATAGTCGGCCAGGGTGCCTTTTACCACGGCGCTGGAGGAGGTGTTCTCGCCACGGGTCACGCTCTTGCCCCAGAGGCTCACGGTGGGGGAGACGGTCTCCAGCTGAGGAATCATGTTCTTCAGGCGGATTACGTCCGAGTACTCCAGGTTCCAGCTGCGGCCTTTTTTGAAGCCTTTGTAGGGCTTGCTGGTATTGTTGGCGAAGATGATGCAGGTGTTCTGGGCAAAGCCCTCGAAGTTCTGTGTCAGGAGGTCCTTGAAGCCCTGCCCGCCGCCGGTCAGGAGCATGAGCATGAAAATGCCCCAGAACACGCCGAAGCCGGTGAGGAAGCTGCGGGATTTGTTCCGCAGGATGCTGTCCAGGATTTCCCTGAACGTATCGGTATCCATCCACTTTTTCATTCTGCTCTGAGGGCTTCGATGGGTTTGACACGGGCGGCTTTCCAGGCGGGAATAATCCCGGCCAGGGTACCGGCAAGAATAAGGACCAGGGTGGCTTCTACGGCCACATCTATGCCTACGCTGGGGTTCACCAGCATCTGGATTTTCTCCATGCCCAGGTCTACGGCGCTTTGGCCGATGGTCTTGTCCATCACCTGGCAGGCCACCATGCCCAGGAACATGCCCACATAGCCGAACAGGGAGGTGATCACAACACTCTCCGCGATGATGAGGGACAGGATGTTGCGGGGTTTGGCCCCGATGGCTTTGCGGATGCCGAACTCATGGGTGCGTTCCTTCACGGTGATGAGCATGATGTTGGACACGCCCACGATGCCGCTCACCAGGGTGAGAAGGCCCAGAATCCACAGGGCGGTGCGAATCATCCGCCCGGCCTTGTTCATCTGCAGATTGTCCGTATAGCCGTTCCGTATCCAGATACCGCGCTGGTCGTCCGGGGCTATGCTGTGCATGCGCCGGATGGCCCCGCCGTAGTTTTCTTCGAAGGCCTTGTGCTCCTGCAGGCCTTGGATGCCGCGCAGGTTGAAGCTGATGCCTTCTATTTTGTCGGAGCTGTCGTAGATGCCTTTATAAGTGGAGTAGGGGATGGGAACGGAGCGGCGGAAAGAACGCTCGTCCGTATGGTAAACGCCCACCACGCGGTAAGAAATCTGGCCGATGGAAATCCATGTTCCCACCATGTCCTCCGCCTCCCCGGGCCTGAGTTCCTTGGCCTGGGCGGTGGAGATAACCACTACTTTCCGCTTCTGGAGCACGTCTTCCGGGTTGATGAAGCGGCCTGCCGCCAGCTTGAGCTTCTCCTGCTCCTGATAGTCCGGCATCACGCCCACCAGCCATCCGTCCACCGTATTGCCCAGAAGGGAAAGGGTGGCGCTGGTGGAGGGCGTGGTGGTGCTTACATTCTCGATGACGCCCTTCCATTCGCTCCCCTGGGTATAGTTGACATCCTTGGCGTCCAGCTGAATCCGTCGGCCTTCCTTGTAACCGGCATAGGGCTTGGAGGTGCGCCAGCCTTCCACGGTGACGCTCTGGGAGATATAGTCTTCCATATTGCCCATGAAGGAGTTCATGAGTCCGTTGCCGGCGCCCAGCAGGGCAATGAGGAGGAAGATGCCCCAGCTCACCGCAAAACCGGTGAGGGCCGTGCGCAGCTTGTTGTTCCTCAGGGAACTCAGGATTTCATGCAGGAGCTCTCTCATTACTTGATAACAGGGCCGCCCCAGGCGTCGTGCCGGGTATTTTCTTCAATCTGGCCGATAATGCCGTCCTTGATATGGATAATCTTGTCTGTCTCGTTGGCCACGCCGCTCTCGTGCGTGACCACGATGATGGTGATGCCCTCCTCCTGGTTCAGACGCTTGAGAAGCTGCATCACCTCCACGCTGGTCTTGGAGTCCAGGGCGCCGGTGGGTTCATCGGCCAGAATAATCTGCGGATGGGTGATGAGGGCGCGGGCTATGGCCACACGCTGTTTCTGGCCGCCGGACATCTCGTTGGGGAAGTGGCTGGCCCAGGGGGTGAGACCCAGCTTTTCCAGATACTCCATGGCCAGCTCCTGGCGCTTTTTCCGGGGGACGCCCTGGTAATAGAGCGGCAGCTCCACGTTCTCCAGCGCCGTCTTGAAGCCAATCAGGTTGAAGCTCTGGAAGATGAAGCCTATCATGCGGTTGCGGTAGTCGGCCGATTGCTTCTCCGTGAGGTTCTTGATGAGCTTGCCGTCCAAGGTGTAGGTGCCGGTGTCGTAGTTGTCCAGGATGCCCAGGATGTTGAGGAGGGTGGATTTTCCGGAGCCCGAGGCACCCATGATGGACACGAATTCTCCCCGCTCAATTTGCAGGTTGATGCCTTTGAGCACGTGCAGGGGCTGCCCGTTGTTATAGGTCTTATTGATGTCTGTGAGCTCGATGAGGGCCATTTCGTACTGTATTAGTATCCTATTACACTGCAAATATAAGGCGGATTTTTCAATCCGCCAAATAATTATGCAAAAAATTTGCCGATATGTTAATTATTTGCCCGGTCCAGGCCCAGTTCGGGATGCCGGACGGCATTGGCACGGAAGAGGAAAGCCACCACCACCGCCAGCACACAAAGAGACGTGAACATGATTTCCACATGCACGGGCCCTTCCGCTCCGGTTCCCAGCACCACGCCGGAAATCCATTTGAAGGTAAGGAGACCCAGGTTCTGCACCCAGTTCACCAGGGCAAAAGTGGTTCCCAGCACTTTGTCCGGCACAATCTTGGGCACAGACGGCCACAGGGCCGCCGGCACCAAGGAGTAACCGAAGCCCAGGAACACCATGGCCAGATACCCCCAGAACGGCACGCCCGCCGGAGCAAAGGCCAGCAGGGCATGGGCAATCAGGGCCAGGAAGGCGCCCGCAATCATCCAGCGGGTTCCGTGGCCCACTTTATCCACCAGGATGCCGAACAGCGGGGCGAAGATGACGGTGGAGAAGGGCAGCATGGAAATCATCCAGCCGGCCGCTTGGGCGGGGATGTCAAAGCGGGGGATGAGGATGGCTCCGGCAAACTTCTTGAAGGCAATCACGCTGCTGTAGAACAGTACGCACAGCAGGGCCAGCAGCCAGAAGTTCCGGTTGCCCAGCACCTTCAGCACATCGGAAAAGCGGAAGGTTTCGTCCGGTGCTCCGGCCGGCTCGGAGGCGCTGTCCGGAGTCTTGCTTTTCAGGGCGTCCTGTTCTTCCCGGATTTTTTTACCGGCCGATGCATCCAAGGCCACGAAGACGGCCCAGAGAATGAGCCCCAGGGCCATCAGCCCCATGCCCACCACGGCGGGCTTGGCCGTTTCGGCCAGGGTATAGACGTGATCGGCCTGCTGCTGCACCAGCTTGGGAGAGAGCACCAGGGCGAAGGCTGTACCCAAACGGGCGATGGCCAGCTGGATGCCCATGGCAAAAGCCATCGGCCCGCCTTTGAACCAGCGGGCGATGCTTCGCGTAACGGCTGTTCCGGCAATCTCACTGCCCAGGCCGAAAATCATCACGCCCACGTAGGCTACACTGAGGGAGGCGGAAGAGCCGCTCAGCAGGGCCCAGAGCACCAGTCCGGCACCTCCGGCCATCATGGCCACAAAGAGGGAGCCCGAGAAACGCACGCCCCACTTGTCCAAAAGGATGCCGCCCAGCACCAGGCCGCCGAACACGCACAGGACGCTGTAGCCGCTGGCATAGAGGCCGTATCCGGCCGAATCCCAGCCCAGTTGGGTCAGGGAAGGGTCTTCAAAGAGGTAGGAGATGCTGGAGAACATGTCGTCGAAGTAGTACGATGCGAACATCGGCACTACCAGACAGGCCAGTACCAGCCAGGAGGCGGCCCTGTAGAATTTCTGAGCGCCTGCCATTACTCCTGGATGTTAGGAAGTTCCAGGCCCAGGCCCTTCTTGCGGTCAACGGCCTTGAGCACGAAGCCCAGCACCAGGGCTGCCACGCCCAGGCAGGCGAGCATCACCAGGGGGGCGGTGTAATTGAAGGCGGTGGGGTCCGTCACGCCCGGGTTGGTCTTGTCCAGCACCTTGCCAATCAGGAGCGGGAACAGCCACAGGCCGATGTTCTGGATCCAGAAGATGAGGGCGTAGGCGCTGCCGATCACTTTGGCGTCTACCAGCTTGGGGACGGACGGCCACAGGGCGGCAGGAACCAGGGAGAAGCTGGCGCCCAGCACCAGGATGGTCACATAGGCCACAATGACGCCGCCCAGGTCGTTGCCCTTGAAGGCGGGCAGCACGAAGGCGAAGGTGAGGTGGCAGGCAATGAGCAGGATGGCGCCCAGCACCAGCATGGAGGCACCCTTGCCCTTGTGGTCCAGGTAGTTGCCCAGGATGGGGGTGATAAGCACGGCCAGCAGCGGGAACACGGCGAAGATGGACTCGGCGCTCTGGCGCATGTAACCCATGTAGCAGTAAACCACCAGCATGACCACGGCGATGCCCAGGAAGATGTACTGCTTCACCTTGTCTTTCTGGAAGTTGGAGATGAAGCCGGCGGCGGCCACCACCAGCATAATCACATACTGGATGATGGTGACGCTGGAGGAGGCCCAGAAGGAATCGGCCTCGGGCGGGGTAAGGGTCAGGTTGCACTGCAGCATGTTCACCGCGTACTTCTGGAAGGGGAAGATGGCGCTGTAGTACAGCACGCACAGAAGGGCCACAATCCAGAAACCCCAGTCGGAAAGAATCCGGCCGATGTCGCTCACCTTGAAGGGGTCGTCTTTTTCTTCGGCCTCACCCGTCTGGCTGTCCAGTTTCTTGTCCATGAAGAAATAGACGATGCACATGATGAGGGCGATGCAAAGGAGCACCACGCCGAAGGCCACGCTGCGGGATACGTCCACCTTGCCGCCCAGGCGGGCAAAGAAGGGGGAGAAAATCATGCAGGTGGCAACGCCCAGGCGGGCCAGGGCCATCTCGGAGCCCATGGCCAGGGCCATCTCGCGGCCCTTGAACCACTTCACGATACCGCGGCTCACCGTAATGCCCGCCATCTCGCAGCCGCAGCCGAAAATCATGAAGCCGCAGGCCGCCAGTTTGGCCGATGCCGGCATGCCCCGGTAGAAGGGAGACACGCCCAGCTCGTCAAAGACGGGGATGTAGTTAAGGTTATTGTTGAACCAAGTCTCCAGGCTTGAGCCCATGAAGGACTCGCTCACCGCATACCATTTGATGATGGCGCCCACCAGCATCACGGCGGCCGACAGCACGGCGGTAAAGCGCACCCCCATCTTGTCCAGGATAATGCCCGCAAAGATGAGGAAGAAGACAAATACATTGAGGAAAACTTCGGAGCCCTGCATGGTTCCGAATGCGGTGGAATCCCAGCCGCGGGTTTCCTGCATCAGGTCCTTGATGGGGGAGAGGATGTCCATGAAAATGTAGGCACAGAACATCGCAAGGGCCAGGAGCAGCAGAGCCAGCCAGCGCATGGCGGCCGAATCTCTGAGTGTCTTTTGGGTTGTAGTACTCATATTTCTTAATACACTGTTCAAACTGCGAAATTAATTAAAATATTTTAAAACATCAACCTTGACGGCTTTCCGTTAAAAATGCTTACCTTTGTACACTATGTACGAATTGCTGGAAAGAGTTAACTCTCCGGAAGATATCAAGGGTCTTACAATGGAACAGCTGAGACAGCTGTGCGGGGAGATCCGGAAATATATGGTGGAGTGCTGTGCCGTGAATCCCGGCCACCTGGGCAGCAGCCTGGGTGCCGTGGAGCTTATCGTGGCCTTACATTATATATATAATACGCCGCAGGACAAACTGGTGTTCGACGTGGGGCACCAGGCCTACGCCCACAAGATTCTGACGGGCCGGCGGGAGGCTTTCCGGAAAAACCGCACCCTGGATGGCATCAGCGGTTTCCCCAAGCGGGAAGAGAGCCCCTATGACGCCTTCGGGGCCGGCCATTCCTCCACGTCCATATCGGCCGCCCTGGGCTTTGCGGAAGCGGCCCGCCTGCAGGGAACGGGGGAGCGTAGCGTAGCCATCATCGGAGACGGCGCCCTTACCGGCGGCCTGGCCTGGGAGGGCCTCAACAATGCCGGTTCTTCCAAGGCCGATATCCTGGTAATCCTGAACGACAACAACATCTCCATAGACCAGAACAAGGGAGGCGTACACGAGTATCTGCTGCACCTGACCACCCATCCCATCTACAACCGCGTCAAGAACAAGGTGTGGAACTCCATGGGAGAGGGGGCGGCCCGCGACTGGGTCCAGAAAAGGGTGATAGACACCAAGTCCAACCTGGTGCGCTCAAGCGGCGGCGCCCTCTTCGAGAGCCTGGGCTTCCGCTACTTCGGCCCCATCGACGGAAACGACATCGAGCAGCTGGCCTATACCCTGGACCGCCTGCGTAACCTGCATGGCCCCCGCCTGCTGCATATCCATACGCGCAAGGGCGCGGGTTACGCCCCGGCCGAGGCCGATCCTACCGTCTGGCATGCTCCGGGCCGCTTTGACGCCGCCACGGGCGAGCGCGTGAAAACGGTGTATCCGGCCGACCGCTACCAGGACGTGTTCGGAAAGGTGCTGGTAGAACTGGCCCGGATGGATTCCAAGGTGGTGGGCATCACGCCCGCCATGGCCTCCGGCTGCGGAATGACGCTGCTGGAGAAAGCCTGCCCGGAGCGTTTCTTCGACGTGGGCATAGAGGAGGAACATGCCGTCACTTTCTCTGCCGGCCTGGCCGCCGGAGGGATGAAACCCTTCTGCAACATCTACTCTTCCTTCTCCCAGCGGGCCTATGACAATATCATCCACGATGTGGCCCTGCAGGGCCTGCCGGTGGTCTTCTGTTTTGACCGGGCCGGACTGGTGGGGGAGGACGGTCCCACGCACCACGGCTGCTTCGACCTGGCCTCTTACCGCTGCATCCCGGGCATCACGATAGCCGCGCCCCGCAACGAGACGGAGCTTAAACGGCTCATGTATACGGGCTTGTCCCTCACCGGCGGCCCCCTGATTATCCGCTATCCCCGCGGGATAGGGGAGGGTGAACCCTGGCAGGAAGCACCGTATGAGGAACTTCCCGTCGGCAAGGGAGAAAGGCTTGTGGAAGGAAAGCGGGTGGCGGTGCTGGGCATCGGCCCGGTGGTGAACCGTGCCGCAGAGGCCGCCGCGCGTCACAAGATAGATTACGGCGTGGCGCCTGCGGTGTATGACATGCGTTTCCTCAAGCCGCTGGACCCCGAGATTATGGAGGAGGCCGGAAAGTTTGACGCCATCATCACCGCAGAGGACGGATGCCTCAAGGGCGGCCTGTACGGTGCTGTCAGTGAATATTTTGCCGGTCGGGAGGATGCGCCCCTCATCAAGGGCGTGGGTATCCCGGACCGTTTTATTCCCCAGGACAGCCAGAAAGCGCAAAGGGCATCCTGCGGCATGGACGAGGCCTCTTTGTACGACCTTATCCTGGAGATGATGAAAAATCTTTGAAAATTTTTGGAGGATTCAAAAAAAGTATCTACCTTTGCAGTCCTTTCAGCGATGAAGGATTCGTGA
>CAMOKK010000016.1 GCA_946617545.1 uncultured Bacteroidales bacterium
GAGGAAACTCCCAACCGAACATAAGTACTCTCATAACTTAATCCTCCCTGTATTTGTCTATAAGCCAGTTGATATTCAGGAGTGCAGCCGTTGTCATGGCCGATGAGATGGCTCCGTGCGCCTCGTGCGGCGGGTCTCCGTCGTAAAGCTCGCTGAAGCAGCCCACCCCGTGCATGGAGAGGTCTTCGTAGAAGCCTTCGGTGAGCCATTCGGCCCGGCCGATGAAATTGGCCCCCATCATCCCGAAGCTGGCGTAGCAGTACTGGGCCAGCAGGAAGGGCCAGGCGCTGCCGTTGTGATAGGCTTCGTCACGCTGGAGCTGGGTTCCTTCGTAAACGCCCTTGTAGCGGATGTCGCGGGGGCTCAGGGTGCGGATGCCGCGGCGGGTCACCAGTTCGGCGTTCACCACGCGCATCACCTCGCTCACCACCTCGTCGTCTACGCAGCGGTGGTCCAGCGAAACGGCCCAGAGCTGGTTGGGGCGCAGCTCCAGGTGCTGGCCGGCGTTGTCCACATAATCGGCCAGGAAGCCCAGGTCCGCATTCCAGAACAGGGGCTGGAAGTTATTCTCGATGATTTCCTTGATGGTAATCCACTTCTTGTAGAAGGCGCCGGTCTTTTTCTCGTTCTCCAGGGCGAAGGCGATGGCGTTGTACCACAGGGCGTTGGTCTCCACCTGGTAACCGGCACGCTCCGTGACGGCCCGGCCGTTGATGTAGGCGTTCATCCAGGTAAGGGCCACTCCGTCTTTCTGGGCCCACAGGAGGCCGTTGGGCTGCATGGCCACCTCCTGGCGCTTGCCGGGCAGGTAGCTCTCGATGACGGCCTTCAGCACGGGACCGTACTTGGCCCAGACATCCTTGGGCTTGGCGCCGTAGGCAATGTACTGCTGCAGGGTGACGGCCAGGAACAGCGGGGCTTCCACCTGCGTGGTGCGGCTGCTCAGGCGCTCCTGGTTGTCTGCAATGAGGTTGTCCAGGATTTCCTCGAACTCCTTGGGGTCGTTCTTTCCGTACAGGGTGAGACCGGCCAGCGAGAAGAGGGTTTCCCTCAGAAGACCCGTATACAGCCAGCTGTAACCGGCCACGATGCGCTTGCGGCCGCCGTCGTTGCGGATAAGGGTATCGGCCTGGCGGAGCAGCTGGTCCTGGAAGGAATTGATGGGGCCTATCTGGTCTACGGTGGTGTTGAAGCGGCGCTTGAGGCCTGCGGCGTTCACCGGCTCACCGGCCGATGCGCTGAACACCAGCGTGTCCCCGCTTTTGAGTTCCACCTCGAAAGAACCGGGCACCCAGAGGTCTTCCCGGCAGTCGAAGCCGCGGCGCATCTCGTCCGAGTACGTAACCCCCTTGTACCAGGTGGGCGCGAACTTGAATACCGATGCAGATGCACTTAGCTGAAGGTTGAGCTGGGGGAAGCCCTCGTACATGCAGAAGGCGGCGCCGTTCTGGACGGGGGTGAAGTCCTGCCGGGCAGCCTCGTTCTCGGAAGTGAGGGCATGGACGTTGCGGAAGGCCAGGAAAGGCTTGAGTTCCAGCTTCACCTTGGCAGGGGCGTTCACCAGTTCATACTGAATCATCACCTGGCAGGCATCCGGGCTCAGGGCAATCTTCTTGCGGAAGACAATCTCTCCAATCTTGTACGTGACGCAAGGCACGGGGTCTGCGTCGAAATCCACGATGTACTTGTGACCGCGGGGCTCATAAACATCCCCGTAACAGTGGATTCCCAGGTTGAAACGCTTGCCGCGGAGGGTCAGGCTTTCATCCAGGGAGCTCAAAAGCAGGTAGCGGTAGCCGCCAAAGGCTTCTACCGGAACCGCCAGAAGGCCGTGGTAACGCCTGGTGTTGCACGTGACAATGGACGTGTTGCAGAAGGCTCCGGACTTGTTGGCCAACATGATTTCCCGCTTGAGGGAATAGGACAGGTTGACCAGCTCCGACTTGTTGAATTTCAAAAAAGCCATAAATATGTTTTTATACTTGCTTCAATACAAGGGCCGTACGGGCAGGCAGGTACAACTTAAGCGTGTGGTCGTACCCCTGGTTGCCGTTGGGGCATCTCTCATCCATGGCTATATGACGTTCCCCCTCCTGCAGACGCCCATATCCGTCGAAACGGGGCTCGTCGGAGTCCAGTACCGTCACATAGTCTCCCGCCGGGGCCGAAAAACCATAATCCGCGAACGAACCGGCAGGTGAAAAATTCAGTGCAAAGATACAGTTTTTCCTACGGAAAATCAAGATTTTCTTTTCCTCATCGGCCACCAGCAGTTCCGGATAACAGGAAAGGACGGCCTCTTTCCGCAGCAGGTGTACCATCTCGGCGTCGAAGCGGTTCAGGCAACCGTAGCGGAGCTCCGGATTGTCGGAGAGCGACCACTGCCGGCGGGCATACTTGAAGGACCAGCCGTTTCCCTCGCGGGGGAAGTCTATCCACTCGGGATGGCCGAACTCGTTGCCCATGAAATTCAGGTAACCGTTGCCGGCGGTACCGGCCGTCACCAGGCGGATGAGTTTGTGAAGGGCGATGCCCCGGTCCACGATGTCGTTTTGGCTGTCAAGGCGCATGGCATAGTACATTTCCTTGTCCATGAGGCGGAAGATGATGGTCTTGTCTCCCACCAGGGCCTGGTCGTGGCATTCAGCGTAGGAGATAGTCTTTTCCTCGGCCCGTTTTCCGGTGAGTTCGTGCCAAATCTCGCCCATGGACCACTGCTCGTCGGAACGCTCCTTGATCCACTTGATCCAGTGGTCGGCCACGCCCATGCTCATGCGGAAGTCGAAACCCACGCCGAAGGCCTCAAAGGGAGCGGCCAGGCCCGCCATGGCCGATACGTCCTCCGCGATGGTTATTCCGTTGGGATTCATCTGCTTGACCAGCATGTTCGCCAGGGCCAGGTAAATGACGGCATCCTCGTCCACGCCGCCGTCGAAGTACAGTCCGTAGTTCCCGAAATCCTTGCCCAGGCCGTGGTCCCAGTACAGCATGGACGTAACCCCGTCAAAGCGGAAACCGTCTATGTGGTATTCTTCCATCCAGTACTTGACGTTGGACAGCAGGAAAAAGCGGGTGGCGTCCTTGCCGTAGTCAAAGCAGCGCGAGCCCCAGGCGGGATGGTCTCCCTTGGGACCGGCATGAAAGTACAAGTAGTCCGTTCCGTCAAATTCGGCCAGGCCTTCCAGCGAGTTTTTCACGCTGTGGCTGTGTACGATGTCCATGATGACGGCAATCCCCTTTGCGTGGGCGTCGTCCACCAGGGCCTTGAACTCTTCCGGCGTGCCGAAGCGGGAGCTCAGCGCGAAGAAATTGCTCACCTGATAACCGAAGGAGCCGTAGTACGGGTGCTCCTGCAGGGCCATGATCTGGATGGTGTCATATCCCAGCTTCTTGATGCGGGGCAGCACGTCCCGGCGGAATTCCTCGAAACTTCCCACCTTTTCCTTTTCACTGGCCATGCCGATATGGCACTCATAGATGAAGGGATTGGGGCGCTTGCCGGCATGGCCGTGCTTCCAGACATAGGGTTTGGGGTCCCACACCTGGGCGCTGAACACCTTGGTCACATCGTCCTGGACCACGCGGGTGGCATAGGAAGGGAGCCTTTCCCCGCCGCCGCCCGGCCACTCTATATACAGTTTGTACAGTTGGCCGTGGCGAAGGAACATCTCCGGGATCTTGAGTTCCCAGTTGCCATTTCCCAGCGGCTGGAGGGCATAGGCATCCGTACGTTTCCAGTTGTTGCAGTCTCCAATCAGATAAATCTTGGAGGCATTGGGGGCATACTCGCGGAAAACCCAGCCGTCCTTGTCCTTGTGGAGGCCATAATAAAGATGGTTGTTCACGGCGTCCTTCAGTTGGCCGTCTCCGGCCACGTGCCTGAGGGTTTGCAAAATGTGTTCGTGCCGGGCGTCAATGGCGTCTTTCCACGGCATCAGCCAGGGGTCAGTTTCGTAAATTTTTTGCATATTCTGTCGTTTACTCCTTATCCAGAGAATCAATTTTTTCCTTCACCGTGCGCAGGTACTCCCGGCACTGGCCCAGAAGTTCCTTGCTGCGGCCCACCAGGGCGTCGATATCGTCCAGCTTGGTTTCCGGATTCTCCACCTGGGCAGCTATCCGGTCCAGTTCGGCAATGGCCTTTGCGTAGTCAAATTGGGGCGTCATGCTATATTAACTTTATGATTATCAGATGTTTCACTATACACTTCATCTACCTTGGCTGTGAGGGAGCCGTCGGAAAAGCGCACGCCAATACGGTCCCCTACCGCCACTTTGTCCACGGTCTTGAGCACTTTGTTGTCCTTCCCCGTCACCAGCACATAGCCCATGGCCAGGATGTTGCGGGGGTCCGAGGCTTTGACAAGGGCCTCCTTCAAGGCCAGCTTGGAATACTCTGCGCTTATCCGGGAGAGGGCGGCAAACTGGATGCGATGCTGCACGGCATCCTTGAGGGCGGCCACCTGCCCATGCTTGAGCAGCAGCCCCCGGGAAATGCGTCCCAGGCTCTTCTGGAGCCTCATTTCCAGGGCCGATACCCGCCCTTGCAGCGCCCGGTGCATCCGGGACTCCGCCCCGCCCAGCTTAAGCTCCTCCCGGCTCAGCACCTGCCGGGCGGCCGCCATCACCCGCTGGCCCAGGCGGTCCAGAAGGACATCCTGCGCCTGGAAGGCTTCCAAAAAGACATCGGCCAGTGCCGTGGGCGTTTTTACGGACCGGTGGGCCACCATGTCTGCAATGTGGACATCCTTGTCGTGGCCGATGGCCGTAATCACCGGCACCGGCAGGGTGGCGATGGTGACGGCCAGGTCGAAGTCGTCAAAACAGGCCAGGTCCAGCTCGCTGCCGCCGCCCCTGAGGATAAGGATGGCGTCGTAGTTCTTTTCCGCCGCATCCATGAGCGCGGCCGATATGGACGCGGGCGCCTGCTCTCCCTGCATGAGGGCCTCGAAGAGGTCCAGCCGGAAGGCATAGCCCTGGGGATTGTTCTGCAGGTGATTCCGGAAATCCTGATAGCCGGCCGCCGTAAGGGACGTGACCACCGCCAGGCGGCGGGGCAGGTCCGGCAGGGCCAGTTCCTTCTGCATGTCCATGTAGCCATCGGCCGTCAGCTTCTCGATGGCCCGCTTGCGCTCCAGGGCCTTTTCTCCCAGCGTGAAGGCCGGGTCTATGTCTTCGATGAAGAGGGAGACGCCGTAAAGTTCGCTGAAACTCACCTGCACCTGCACCAGCACGGTGATGCCGGAACGGAGGGGTTCACCGGTGGCCTGCTCGAAGAAACGGGTGAGCACGGGATACTTCCACTTCCAGATCATGGCGCGGGATTCCGCGACGGGTTTTCCCAGGCGGCTCTGCACCAGGCTCAGATAACAGTGACCGTTGGAGCGGGGGCTCCAGGAGGCGATTTCCGCCTTTACCCAGTATCGGCCCGGAAAGGCCTGGGCTACACTCTCCTTAATCCTGGTCTGAAGTTCCAGGAGATCCATATATTTCCGTTCTCCCATAACTTCACAAAGATAAGAAAAATCCCTTACAATTGCACGGATTATCTTTGCTCTATCTGTACCAGGCACTCGCTTTCCTGCAGGCGCATATTATTGTCAAAAATATCGTGGCGCACATACCCCAAACCGGGGAAATAATAGTCTTCCACCCAGTTTTCGGGATGGTGGAAAGGAGCGTCTTCCTCCTTGTGACTTCTCACCACAATGCAGTCAAACGTGCCGGCAGAGGTGGTAATGCGCTGCAGGCGGTCTACCGTCCGCCTGGTAATGTGAAAATGGGAGGAGATGCCCATCACCCGCACGGTGCAGTGTGTGTCGGGAAGGGTGTCTCCGGGCTTCATATCCACAGGAAGAGAGGTCAGGGATTCCGTTACGCTGACTTTACCGCCGGGGAACATATTCTGGACAAAACCCTTGACCGTGGCTCCGAAATCCAGGCTCACGTCTCCTGCAGGAGAAAGATAAGCGGTCAGAAGCGTCCGTCCCCCGAAGAGGTCTTTTCCGCTGGCTTTCTTCATGGTAACGGCATAGCGGACCTCACGGCCCCGGGAAGAACTGCCCAAAGATTCAATTTCAAAAAGCGTGGTCTGGGTAAGTTTCCCGGACGAAACCTTGTAACGCTCGTAAAGCAGCCTGGTACCGGTTCCGGTACAGAAATAGGGTTCGGAGGCTGTGAGCGCAAGCGTACTAAAAAGGGCCGCCAGAACGAAAAGGGCTCTTCTCATCTATAATTGGGGGTCAAAATGGGGAATGGGTTTCAGTTTGAACAAGTTGGTCACATGCTTGTGGTCTATCAAGGCCTTGGTCTGCAGGTCTTCGCAGATGCCCGTACGGATATACTTGTCCAATACCGCATAGCTGAAGCCCAGGTTGTCTTCGTCCGTGAGGCCGGTGAGGCCGTCTGAGGGGGCTTTTTCCACCAGGTCTGTCGGCAGGCCCAGCACTTTGCCGATGGCCACCACTTCCTGCACGGTAAGCCCTCCCAGGGGGGAAAAGTCTCCGGCGGCGTCTCCGTAACGGGTGCTGTAGCCCACCCAGTCTTCGGAGAGGTTGCAGGTGTTCACCACCCGGCCGTTGTTGCTCTGGGATATGGCATACAGGGCCGTCATCCGCAGGCGCGGCGCCATATTGATGCGTGTCTGTTTGCTGGCCGGGCCGCCCAGCCGCTCCTCCACTTCCGTCATGAGGGCCTCAAAGGCCGGGCCGATGTTCACATTGTACTTCCGGATGCCCAGGTGAGCGATAAGACGGAATGAATCGTCGATATCCGGCTGCTCGCCGTTAGGCATGGTTACACCTATTACACGGTCTGCGCCCAGGGCCTCTGCACAGAGGGCGGCACACACGCTGCTGTCCTTGCCGCCTGAAATGCCCAGCACGGCATTGCAGCCGGGACCGTTCTGCTCAAACCAGTCCCGAATCCATCGGACGCAAGCGTCCTTAACTTTCAATGGTTCGAACATACTATTTCGCTCTGGTGTAAACCTGGATGGGACAGCCCTCGAAGTCGAAGTGCTCGCGAAGCTTGTTCTCCAGGAAACGTTTATAAGGGTCTTTCACCCACTGGGGCAGGTTGCAGAAGAAGGCAAACTGCGGCGTGCGGGTGGGAAGCTGGGTCACGTACTTGATCTTGATGTACTTGCCCTTCCATGCCGGCGGCGGATAGTTCTCGATTTCCGGCAGCATGGCATCGTTCAGCTGGGACGTGGGAATCTTCCGGGCCATGTTGTCGGCCACCCGGGCGGCGGCATCCAGCACATCCAGGATGCGCTGCTTGTTCAGGACGGAGGTGAAGATGACGGGAATGTCGTTGAAGGGGGCCAGACGGGCCTTGAGGCCTTCCGTATAGTCCCGCATGGTGTTCACGTCCTTTTCAAAAAGGTCCCATTTGTTCACCACCAGCACACAGCCCTTGCGGTTTTTCTGAATCACGTTGAAGATATTGAGGTCCTGCGCTTCCAGGCCCGTGGTGGCATCTATCATCAGGATGCACACGTCCGAGTGCTCGATGGTGCGCATGGCCCGGAGCACGGAGTAGAACTCCAGGTCTTCGGTCACCTTGCCGCGCTTGCGCATGCCCGCCGTGTCCACAATCATGAACTCATGGCCGAACTTGTTATAATAGGTGGAGATGGAATCTCGGGTGGTGCCGGCAACGGGCGTCACAATATTGCGCTCCTCTCCCAAAAGGGCATTGGTAAGGGAACTCTTGCCCACGTTGGGACGGCCCACGATGGCGATATGCGGGATGTCGGCGTGGTCGTCATCGGCCTGCGTATCTTCCGGCAGAACCTTCAGAATCTCGTCCAGAAGGTCTCCGGTGCCGCTTCCGTTGGCGGCCGATATGCTCCAGACCTCTCCCAGGCCCAGGCCGTAGAAGTCAAAGGCATCGTACATCTTTTCTCCGCTGTCCACCTTGTTTACGCAGAGGACCACGGGCTTTTTGGAGCGGCGCAGCAGGTCTGCGATTTCCGCGTCGTAGTCCGTAATGCCGGTGGCGGCCTCGCACATGAACAGGACCACGTCGGCCTCCTCGATGGCGATGCTCACCTGGCGGCGGATGGCGTCTTCGAACACGTCGTCCGAATTGGAGGTGTAGCCGCCCGTGTCCACCACGGAGAATTCGCGGCCGCACCATTCGCATTTGCCGTAATGCCGGTCACGGGTGACGCCGGCGGTCTCATCTACAATTGCCTGCCGCATGCCCACCAGACGGTTGAACAGCGTGCTTTTTCCTACGTTCGGTCTCCCGACTATCGCTACCAATGCCATATCTTATTCATTTTTGGGTGCAAAGATACACATTTTGTCGTCAAAAGCAGGCGACTGGATGCCGAAAAAACGCAGAACCGAGTGAAAAACATGGTGTTGCCCTACCTTTTCCAGGGGCCTTATCTCCATGTCCGGACTCCAGACCACAAAGGGAATCTCTATCTGCTCGCGGGGCGCCATGGCCATGGGCACGCCGTGCATGTAGAGATTGTTCTCTCCTAAGGACTCTCCGTGGTCGGAGACGAAGAGGACGCAGCGGCGGCGGCCCGGCACCTCCCGGAGCATCTCAATCACGCTGTGAATCAGGTAATCCGTATAAACGATGGAATTATCGTAGGCGTTGTTAAGTTCCTCCGGGCTGGTCTTGGCCATCTCTACGGTATTGCACACCGGAGTAAACACCTCAAACTCTGCAGGATAGTTGGTATTATAGGCCGGTCCGTGGTTGGTATAGCCGTGAATGACCACAAAGATTTTCTGCGCATCGCTCGAGAGCAGCTCTTCCTTGAGCCCGGCCAGGAGGATGCCGTCGTATCGGCCGTCCAGATGGGGATATTTCTCCCGGAGATCCTGGATTCGGATGTATTTTTTCGTATGAACCGGCGGTTCGCCCCAGTTGGAGGTGCGCCAGCTCACATCCACGCCCGCCCGTTCCAGGTAGTTGGGCAGGATTTCATAAAGCTCCCGCGAATCCTTCGGTTCCAGGATGGCCCGCACCCCGGCCGACGTATAGGTGGCGGATGCATCGGCCACCAAGGCTACCACGCTGTCCTTGGCGGTATAGGGGTTGGTCTCCTTGGGGTAGCCGTAGAGGGAGAAATGGTCCCGGCGGGCCGATTCCCCTATCATGAGTACGCAGATGTCCCGCGTGTCGGAAAGCGACGTGACGTCCGGCAGCGGGATTTCCTTCACGTTTTTCTTGCGCTGGGCATCATAGTAGCGGAAGGTGTTCACAATGTACGACCAGGGCATGAGGAGGCTGCCCAGTTCGGTGGAGTTCCGGTCTATCCACGGCCAGTTTTTCATATTGCCGAAAACGGCCACCAGGATGGCTGCGAGGGCAATTCCCAGCCGGGAGCCCAGCTGTTTCCAGCTGCCGTACTCCACTTTCCGGGCAAACACATACACGGACGGCAGCACGCCCAGCAGGAGCACATAGAGCACGAAGGACCAGGAGAAGAAACCGGAGGCCTCCGAGTACTGCGTATTGATGACATTTCCCATCATCTCGTCCGTCACCAGCACCTCGTAATTGTTCACGAAGTACAGCATGATGGCGTCTCCGATGAGGGTGAAGGACACAATCCCCTTCCCCACTCCACGCAGGCAGAACACCAGCAGATAATAGAAAAAGAAATTGAGCGCCAGCAGCACCGTGAGGCCCATGAGGGCCAGCAGGACACTGTTGAAGCCGCCCTCCATGCACCCGGCCGCATGCGAAGCGAAGGGATAGTGGAAGGCCACCAGGGTATAGACGCTCAGAGCGAGGCTGTAGGTGGTCAGGCTGGCTTTACGGGGTATCATCATCTGCTTTTTCTGAAAAGTCTGACAAAAAGGAACAGGACGCCAGCCGTCAGGGCCAGCACGGCCAGGTTGTAGAGCACGGTCAGCAGCCAGTTGACAGGCTGGGGCTCCCGATTGAAGGGGCTCTCCCGGGCCGATGCGTCATAGCGGGCGAAGGGATTGGTGTAGATGACGGCGCCGTCCGGGAAAAAGGCTGTCATGCGGGCGAAGGGCTCCCCTTCCGGCAGGGCATAACAGATGTCGCAGGTATCTATGGCCATGGCCAGGGTGCGGTGCTCCGCCCCGTTGATGCGGATGCTGTCGGCCTTCTGCGAAAGCTCCATATAAAGGGTATCCCCCTCCACGCCGATGGCTTTCACGAAAGGCAGTTGAAGGTTTTTCTGCCGCTTCACCTCCCAGTCCCCTTCTCCGTAATCCGGCACGCGCATGGAATAATAGCAGCCACCCAGCAGGGCCTTTTTCAAATCCTCGTATCGGCCCGACGGGGTCTGGATGAAATTGCAGCGGATGGCCGTACACCAGTGCCGCTCCGGATGGTGAAGGTCGTCATTCGCCAGGCCGAAACTGTAATGCCCGGCCCCGAGGGCCCAGTCCCAGTACTCGTTTTCCGTGCTTATATGGGTGTCCAGTTCCATGATATCGTAGCCGGAAAGCTTCTCCATGCGGCTGCGGCTCACGCCGATGGTGCGGTACGGATGGTTCCACTGGATGATGTCGGACTCTTTGTCCAGACAATCCAGCTCAAACTGCCACTGGGAGGCCATAAAGGGAAGCAGCGGGTCCCAGTGCCGCACCTTCCGGCTGCCGAACACCAGTTTGTGGAACTTGAAGGGGCTGTAGCCCTGCTCGTACACATTCACCTGCAGGGTGGAGTCGTACGGATGGGCGGTAATCTCGTTGTGGTTGGAGAAGGTGACAATGTCGTAGCCCAGGCTGCGCAGCACGGAATCCGTATAGGCGGCATCGTAGGGGCATTCGTTCAGGGGCCAGGGGCCGCTCACCCGTGTATGGGTATGGAAGAGCGCCCGTTTCCAGCCTGCCGCCGTATCCAACGAGGCGTAGGGATTGAAGATATCCGGGCCGCTGAAAGGCTGCGGAGCCCGGAAACGGTACACCGGGCTGATGCCCGTCACCAGCACCAGCAGCAAGACAAACAGCAGCAGGCCGGCCACCATCTTTCCCAATATCTTGATCAGTTTCATATCTTCTCGTTCTTGCCTCGAGGCACCATTACCTTCAGGATGCGGGGCTGCAGGGTAAAGTCAAAATCCGTGCCCGAAAGGAAGGGATCTCCGTCGCGGTGGACGGCGCCATCGGCCTCTCTCCGGATATGGAAACGGGAGCCCTTGAAATGCAGGAAATGCCGGCTGGTAGGGGCCCGGCCTGTCATCAGGCGCGTAGCCAGGTCCGGGATTTCCAAGGTAGAGAAGGGGTTCACCACCACCACGTCCAGCTCTCCGTCCTGCAGGGAGGCCATGGGGGCAATCCGAGCCTGGTTTCCCCACTGGTTGGCATTGGCCACCGTCACAAAAACGGCCTTTCCCTGCCACAGGATGCCATCGGCCCCGGAAAGGGTATATTCTTCCAAGTCTTTCTTGAGCCATTCCGTCCAGGCCAACTCGATATAGCGGGGCAGGCCCCTTCGGGTGGAACGGGCGAAATCCATGCTCACCCGGGCATCCAGGCCGAAGCCTGCCGTGCAGAAGAAAGGCTCTCCGTTCATGCAGGCCACGTCTATCCCTGCCACACTGCCTTTGTTAAGGGTTTGGACGGCCAGCATGGGAATGCGGCTGATGCCCAGATGAAGGGCCAGCCCGTCTCCGCTGCCGCAAGGGATGATGCCCAGTATCTTGCCGGAACCCAGCACGCCGCGGGCCACCTCGCTCACGGTTCCGTCTCCGCCCACGGCAACCACCACGTCGGCCTGGCTTTCGCGGGCCAGGGTAAGGCCCTCCCCTGCTGCCGTGGTGAACAGTATCCGGGGTTCATACAAGGAGAAATCCAGGTGCTTTCCTATCGCGGAGAGCACCTGGGATTTGTCATTCTGCCCGGAAACGGGATTTACGATAAAGTCAATTCTCATTTCATCAGGGCACAGGTTTTACAGGCGTCCGAATACTCCCCGTCGCACACCTTCTTTCCCTTCTGCGCTGCCAGCAGCTCCAGTTCCTCCTGCTTGGCGCACTTGATTCCCCGCTTGCGCATTTCCGGATTGGTGGAGATTTCTCCGTCCGGGAAAGGCCGATGGAAAAAGAAGATGTTCACGCCCAGCAGAAGCACGGCTACACCTACGAAGATGATGGCGGCGATGAGAGTTTTCATGCGTTACAGGGGAAATTCGGAGGAAATGGGCTCATAGTTATACACGCGGAGAATCATCCGGGCGAAGGTGTCGGCCAGGGAAACCACGCGGAACTTGCTCTGGAAGGCCTTTTTGGAGGGATCCAGCGGGATGGTGTCCGTCACGTACACCTCGCAGAGGGCGCTCTTGTCTATGCGCTCGTAAGCCGGGCCGGAGAGCACCGGGTGCGTGGCGAAGGCCCTGACGGAGCGGGCGCCCCGCCTGAGCAGTTCGTTGGCGGCTTCCGTGAGGGTGCCGGCGGTGTCGATGATGTCGTCGATAATCACGATGTCCCGGCCTTCCACCTCGCCGATGGGCGTGATGCGCTCCACCACATTGGCCCGGGCGCGGGTTTTGTGGCAAATCACCACCGGCGTATGAAGGTGCTTGGCATAGGCGTGCACGCGCTTGGCGCCGCCCATGTCCGGTGCGGCCAGCGTGAGGGTTCCCTTGAAATCCTTGGCCATTTTCTCCAGGATGGCGAGGAAATCGTAGCTGGCATACAGGTGGTTCACCGGGAAGTCGAAGAAGCCCTGGATTTGGTCGGCATGGAGGTCACAGGTCATGACGGCGTCCGTCCCGGCCACCTTGAGCATGTTGGCCACCAGCTTGGCGCCGATGGAAACGCGCGGCTTGTCCTTTCTGTCCTGCCGGGCCCAGCCGTAATAAGGGATGACGGCTATCACCTTGTTGGCCGATGCGCGTTTGGCGGCATCGATGGACAGAAGCAGTTCCATCAGGTTGTCACTGGTGGGGAAGGTGGATTGGATAATGAAACACGTAGCGCCCCGGACGCTTTCCGCGAACGAGGGTTGGAATTCTCCGTCGCTGAAACGGGCGACCTCCAGGGGGCCCAGGACCACCTCGGGGTCATTTTCCGGTTTCATGCGATTCATGGCAGCAACTACCTTCTCCGCAAAATAGCGGGAGGCATCACAGGTAAACAGCGCCATCCGGTGCTTATGAACATCGTTTATCATAGTGTTTTGAGGATAGAATCCAAATATGACAGTATTTCTTCCCGGCCCGTTCCCTTCACGGAGGAAGAGACAAAGACGGGCGGAAGCTCTTCCCAGTCTTCCAGGAGGCGCTCCTTGTTCTTTTCAATCTGCTGCTGCAGCACCTCGGGGCCTTGTTTGTCGGCCTTGGTGAAAATGATGCCGAAGGGGATGCCCTTCTCCCCCAGCTCGGAGATGAAGCGGAGGTCTATGTCCTGCATGTCGTGGCGGGAATCCAGCAGCACCATGAGCATCACCAGCTCTTCGGAGTGGTTGATATAGTCCCAGATGATGTGCCTGAGGCGGGCGCGGTCCCCGTCCGGCAATTTGGCAAAACCATAACCGGGAAGGTCTACGAGGTACCAGCTGTCATTGATGAGGAAATGGTTCACCAGCTGGGTTTTTCCGGGCGTCTGGGAGGTTTTGGCCAACTTGGAATTGCCCGTGAGCATGTTGATGAGGGAGCTTTTGCCCACATTGGACCGGCCGATGAAAGCGAATTCCGGCAGCTTCCGCTGTGGCTTCTGCCCCACCCTTGTGCTGCTTTGGACAAATTCCGCTTTGGTGATTTTCATGACCTCCCGACTTTAAGTTATGCAAAGATACTA
>CAMOKK010000017.1 GCA_946617545.1 uncultured Bacteroidales bacterium
AGGACATCAAGTACTTCATGTGCGGTCCGCCCATGATGGTCAAGTGCGTGAACGAGCTGTTAGACTCCCTGGGAGTAGCTCCCGAGAGCATCCTCTACGATAATTTCGGAGGTTAGCGGACGTAACGCATCAGAAGAATCCTTACACAATCGGCCACGTGCTTTTCGGAGTCCGTGGCCTTTTCGTATAGTTCCGCCAGGTTCTTGTACTTGGTCATCTCACGAAGATCCGGCTCATGGGAGAAGATATGGCCGATATACTCTTCATAGGCCTCGTCGGCATCGTGCTCCAGTTCCTTGACGCGGTCGGCCAGCAGGACGATGGCGGAAGCGCTCTTCCGCATGTCCGACAGCAGGGGGAAGATGTCTCCCAGGGCCCGGGCTTCTTCCAGGATGATGCGGGAGAGTTCCTGAAGCTGGGTGTCTATCTTGGCCGGCTTGTAGATGGGGAGGGCGTTGGCGGCATCCTTCACCACATCCAAACAGTCTTCCAGGGCCATGGAAATGGTGGTGAGCTCCCGGCGTGCACCGGCGCTCAGCGGCAGGCGGGCCGACTGTTCCCGGAATTCCGTGAGCATGGCGTCTCCCTTGTGCTCGTTGCTGCGGATTTCAGAATACTGCTGCCTCCAGTGTGCAGGGTCCGGGGTTTCAAGCATCGAGCTCAGCAGTTCGGTACTGGAAGAAAGCAGCAAAGCCTGCCGCTCCAGAATGGGCAAAAGTTCCCGCATGGGGAAAAAGAGACGTCCAAAAATCATAAGAAATAATATTTTTTCAACCGAATTTTCGGTTAAAACATAAAAACTTTCTCCAAAACCATCGCAAACAGAAAAATCTTTTTTACGATGCTTGCTTTTGTGCCCGGCCCTGTTGTAGCTTTGCCTGCAACGAAAAACCGAAACTATGTCACGAAGAAAACCAACAGGCCGGACTTCATTCACCGTACACAAACTTCTATCCCGGCAATTTCACGCCCGCTGCGCCTCTGTAGCATTCATTACTGCGCTCCTGCAGGTTCCGGCCTTTTTTTCTTCGTGCAAGCGCGATTCAGAACATACTGAATACCCTACCAAGCCGCGAATATATATAAAATGGACCAAAATTCCAACTCCCCAGGCCATCGACCTCTTCTTTTTCGAGACCGGCGGGGCCCAGAAACTGGACTCTTACCAGCAGCTGAGCAACCTTCAGGGAGAGAGCCGCCATTACGGACTCTCGGGCCCGGGCCCCAAGCGGGTGGTGGTTCTGTCGGCCCGGCCGGGAATCACGGACTCCTGGCTGGACATCCAAAACTACGGCAGCCTCTGCAAGAAAACCTGGCGGATAGAGGAAGAGGATATCGCAGAGCCCCATTTGGTGGCGGAAGCGCTCATAGAAGACGGGGCCTCGCGCCTTACCCAGCTGAGCCTCCAGCCCATGCTCACGGAAGTGCGCCTGAGTTCCCTCAAGGCCGATTTTTCCGGAAGGCCTTATGCGGGAAAGAGCTTTGAATGCCGCCGCATCTACCTGAGCTATGCCGCCACCGAGTACAAGCCCATCGGCCCGGAAGGCGGACACCCGGTTTCCTGGATTAATCCGGGGCCCATAGACAGCATAGCCACGGAGGCCCTTCCCCACCCGGAATGGATGCTTAAAGTGGGTTCCTCTTCCCTGCCCATGTCTTTTTACTGCTACGCCAATCCCGCCTCCGAGGCCTCCATTCCGCGCACCCGCCTGGTCATCGAGGGAACCATAGACGGAGTTCCTTGTTACTACCCTGTCGAAATCCCGGACCTGGCCCCCGCCCGGGTGTACGACCTGCGCCTGACGCTTCGCCGGATGGGCTCTCCGGACCCGGACATGCCCACGGAAAGCGGAGCCGTACTGGTGCAGACCAACCTGCTTCCCTGGGACCTTCCGGACGCCTATACCGTAACTTACTGATATGAGAAAATACCTTTCATTCCTGTTTTTGCTACTCATCGTTCCGGTCGCCTGCACGCAGGAGCCTTCTCCTTATGTTCCATTGCGTGTAATCCTGACAGCATCGGCCCTGAACCCGACCCGTGCAGGCGACCCGGACGATGTTAAGCTCACCGACTACAACCTTTACATCTTCAACGCCTTCGGGGAGCTGGAAGAGCGGGTCTACGTGCCCGCCCGCTCCCTGAGGCTGGTAAGCGGGAGGGTGGAATACCGCACCACCCTGCTCAAGGATGTGCCTTACACCATTCTGGCGGCAGCCAACCTGGGCTATGAACTCCCCTTCCGCAGCTTGGAGGAGGCCCGGGAGTTCCGCTATCACCTGGCCTATCCCGACGAATTTACCCAAGGCATCCCCATGGTGGCTTTCGTCCAGGAGGTCACCGTTGGAGAAGACGGAGTATTGGAGGTGCCTTTAGAGCGGCTGATGGCACGGGTGGAGCTCTCGATAGACCGCAGCAAGCTCCACTCGGACATCCGGTTCAAGGTGACGGACGTGCGGGTGGGCGCCTGCCCTTCATCGGCCCGGATTATCGGTCCCAGCCGCGTGAGCGGAAAGCAGGAGACTTTCAACATCGGATACGGCAAAACGGGAAACCAGGTGAGCGCCCTCAACCAGAGCGCCGATGGGAACCTGAGCCGCAGCGTAAGCGTGTACCTGCTGGAAAACTGCCAGGGAGACCTGCTGGACAACGTTCTAACAGACAGCGGAAAGGTGTTTGCCGACGGCCGGTATGAGGAAATCTGCTCCTACATAGAGCTCAAGGCCGAATACCACTCCCCGCAACGCAACACCCGCGTGGGAGAAAGCCTGATTTACCGCTTCTACCTGGGAGAAAACCGCAACAACTTTGACGTAAGGCGCAACAGCTGGTACCGGATTACGGTGCAGCCCAGCGGAGACGGCCTGTCCGAGGAAAGCTGGCGGGTGAATCAGGGCGGCTTGGACTGAGCCCTTGCTTTTCGGATGCAGTTGTATTATCTTTGCAGGGACTATGAAAATTCTCTACCTCATAGATACCCTGTACAATGCCGGGGGCATGGAAAGGATTCTCATCCTCAAGGCCAACCGGCTGGCGAGTGCTTTCGGTTATGAGGTAACTTTTGTGACCAACCACCAGAAAGGGCGGCCCACTTTCTTTCCCCTGGGGCCCCAGGTAAAGCTGCTGGATATTGGCTGCTTTCTCCGCCTGCCCATCCAGGTTCCCCTGTACCTGAGAAAACTGGACGACGTTGTAAAGGCCGAGAAACCGGATATCATCATAGACCTGCACCTCCTTACGATGGGCAAGCTGAAGGAACGCTATCCCGGTGTCGTTGTCATGAGCGAGTTCCACTTCTGCCATGAGATGTTCCGGATTCGGAAGAAAACCCGGCGGATGCACCGGATGGAAAAGGCCGTGAGCCGCCTGGACTGCTTTGTGGTGCTTACCCGGGAAGATAAAAAGGCGTGGGAACCCTTCTGCCCCCATATCGTCCAAATCTATAATCCCAGTACTTTTATTCAAGATGACGGCGTCCGCGCTCCGCTGGAGGCCAAACGCTGCATCAGCGGCGGGCGTTTTGAGTCCCAGAAGAATTATTCCCGCATGATTGAGCTCTGGAGCCGGCTTCATCCCCGTCATCCAGATTGGGTGCTGGACCTGTACGGCAACGGGAAAGAGAAGAAAAAGATAGAAAAGCAGATTGTCCGCTTGGGCCTGCAGGACTCCGTGAGGCTTCATCCGGCCTCCCGGCAAATCCGGGAAGAGATGCTGGGCAGTTCCATCTATCTGATGACTTCCCTCTTCGAGGGCTTCCCGCTGGTCTTGGCCGAGAGCGCCTCCATCGGACTTCCCTGCGTGGCCTTCCGCTGCCCCTGCGGACCGGGAGAATTCATCCGGGACGGCGTGGACGGCTTTACGGCCCATCCGGCCGATTCACAGGAGTGGATAGCGAAGGTAGAAAAGCTCATGGACAACTCCGAGCTTCGGAAAAAGATGGGAGAAAACAGCCTGGAAAAAGCCAAAGACTTTACGGAAAAGCTCATTATCCCCCGCTGGGACGCCCTTTTCAGAGAACTTGTCAAGAAGAAACATGCCTGAGATTTCCATCATCATTCCCTGCTACAATGTGCAGAAACTTCTGCCGCGCTGTATAGACAGCCTGCTGGCCCAGTCTTTTCAGGATTGGGAAGCCGTCTGCGTGGACGACGGCAGCACGGATGCCACGGCCTCCATTCTGGATGCCTATGCGGCCCGCGACGGACGCATCCGCGCCATCCACCAGCCCAACGCCGGGGTGAGCAGCGCCCGGAACCGGGCCCTGGAGGAGGCCCGGGGGCAATATGTCCTCTTTGTGGACAGCGACGACCTCCTGCATCCCCGGGCCCTGGAAATCTGTATAGAGCTGGCCCGGCGAAACGGCAGCGACCTGGTCTGCTTCACCTATGACCACGCCTGGCGCACCCGGCTCATTGTGCGCCATGCCCTTCATCTGGGAGACCCCCGCAGCATCCGTTTCCCGGCCATCGGAGCATTTGAATCGGCCACCGTGGACAACATCTTCGACCATGCCACCGAGCGGTCCGGGCACGAGGACCCGCTGGCCACGCGGCACTGCCAGCCCTGGCGATGCCTGTATAAAAAAGAGATTCTGAAGGGTATCACCTTCCTTCCCGGCATCATTTACGAAGACTTCCCCTGGTGGAGCCGGGTACTTTTGAGGGTCAAGAAAGCCACCCTCACCCGCCTGCCGCTCTACTACTACTATCCCAACCCGGGAAGCTACATCCTTTCCTCGAAGGAAGAATACAAGATTCGGAGCCTGGTTACTGCCATTGCCGCCGCAAAGGAGGCCTATGCATCGGCCCAAGCCTCCGTCAGGGCCAAGTGGGAAGAGGAATTTCTCCAGCCCTTCGAGCACAAGCTGGCCTCAAAAAGGACGCCCATCGGCCGGACGCGGGCCAAATTATTGCTGTTCGGGCACATCCTCAACCCCATTTGGGATGGCGAACAGAAGCACCGGGAACGCCGCTGCGCCGCCTTCGGCCGTATCCTGACGGCCTATATGAAAAGGAACTGGCTGCCCGCCGCCCTCTCCGTGAAGCCCGCTCCCTGCGCCGAAACCCCGGAAGAAAAAATTTTCACCCTCTGGCTGCAAGGGGAGCAGCAGGCGCCGCCCATCGTCCAATCCTGTTTCAAGAGCATCCGGGAGCACTGCAGCCAGGAGCTGGTGGTGCTGGACGCCCAAACCCTGCACAACTACATCTCCCTTCCGGCGGTCATCGAGGAAAAATACCGGGCCGGAAAAATCAAGCCCGCCCATTATGCCGACATCTGCCGCGTGGAACTGCTGCACACCTACGGAGGTTATTGGCTGGATTCCACCTGCTTTGTCACCGGACCCATTCCGGAATACATCCGGGAGCAGGATTTCTTCATGTTCATGGCCGGGGCCAAGGTGCACGGCAATTACAGCTATGTCCAAAACTGCTTTATCCGCGCCCGCAAAGGCTCCTACCTGTTGGAGGCCTGGAGAGCCATGATTCTGGACTACTGGCTGCACGAAGAGCGCCGGGTAGACTATTTCATGCACCAGGTGATGTTCCGCACCCTGGTCCATGAGGTGCCGCAGGCCCGGGAATATTTTGAGCGTTTCCCGCATCTGGACCAGTACCCCACGCACCTCTACCTGTACGAATACAAAGACAAGCCCTGGAATCCGGAAGTGTTCCGGAAAGCCACCGAGGAAGGATTTTTCTATCAGAAAACCAGCTACCGGGACTTGGAGAAAGTGGTTCCCGGCTCCTTTGCCGACTACCTTATACGATATTCCAAAACCGCTCCGGAATCCGGACCACAAGTTTGAGTCCCAGCATGCCGGGCTTGTTCCAGGCATAGGGCGGTCTCAGGAGGGTCTGCGCCACACGGGAGAGCCGCGTCCAGCGGTCAAAGTCCCGGGCTCTGAGCTCCGTCACCAGGCGGATGGCACGGGAGCGTTTATGCATGTGCTTGCCCCAGCCCTGGGCCAGGCGGTCCTTGTCCTGGAAACGGTCTTGCAGGCGCTTCATATCGAAATAGCCAAAGTGGAAAAGATACAAATCCTTGGCTATATGGAAGTTATGACCCTTAATCCGATGAAAGCCACTGCCCCAGGTATAGGGCGCGGCCAAAATGGAAGGCTTGGTGTAGCGCGTGCCAATCTGGGCATAATGCCGCTGCTGCAGGAAAGGACGCTCCTGAGTAATGTCCGGCTCTTCGCCCAGTTTCTGACCAAAATCCAGTCCCAAGGCCGATGCCGACCCCTTCACCCGAAGCTGGCTCAGGTACTCGCGCAGCGTCTTCCCCAGTTTGGGGTCCACCACCACAAACTCATCGGCATCTACGCCTATTACCAGGTCATAGCCATCGGCCAGCAGCTCCGCCGCCTTTGAGGACAGAAACTTGAGCCTCCCTTTCTCGGCCGATACCACCTGCGTCCCTATCTTCTCCACCGCCTGGGCATGCGTACCCTCGCAGAAGGAGGCCACCTGCTGGTCCAGACCGTCATAAAAGATATAGAGGTTTTCCTTTCCGTCCAGTTCACGGGAATAGTATTCCACCCACTTGCGCAGGTAAAAGTCGTCGTTGCGGACCATGGTGATGGCGGCTATGCGCTTCATAGATACTTGGCTGTAAAGGTTTTACCTTGTTTCTTCAAATCTTCGGGCGTTCCGGCAAACACCACTTCCCCGCCCCGGGCGCCCGCATCGGGCCCCAGGTCTATCACCCAGTCGGCACTGCGGAGCACATCCACGTTGTGCTCTACCACAATGACGGTGTGGCCCTTGGCAAGCAACACGTCAAAGGCCTTCAGGAGCTTCTCCACGTCGTAGAAATGGAGGCCCGTGGTGGGCTCGTCAAAAAGGAAGAGAATCTTCTCCCGGCCACCGGAGGCCAGCGAAAGGAAGTAGGCCAGTTTGATGCGCTGGCTTTCTCCGCCGGAGAGGGTGCTGGACGGCTGCCCCAGCTTGATATAGCCCAGGCCCACATCCACCAGCGGCTGCAGCTTGGCGGCGATGGTGCGGGCGGCCTCCTCCTTCTGGGCGCCGAAGAAGGCGATGGCCCCCTCCACGCTCAGATTCAGGATGTCGTCCACGTTCAGGCCCTGGTAGCGCACCTCCAGGATATCCGGCTTGAAGCGCTTGCCGCCGCAGCTTTCGCACACCATGGTGACATCGGCCATGAACTGCATGCCAATCTTCACAAAACCGTCTCCCTGGCATTCCGGGCAGCGGCCGCCGTCCTGGTTGAAGGAGAAATAAGACGGGGTATAGCCGTTGATGCGGGCATACTGCTGCTCGGAAAGGAGCTTGCGGATGTCGTCGTAAATCTTCAGATAGGTGACGGCGTTGGAGCGGGAACTCTTGCCGATGGGATTCTGGTCTACATACTCCACCCGCGAGATGCGGCTGAGGTCTCCGCTGAGGCCCTTGAAGGTGCCGGGAAGGTCGCCGGTCTCGTTGAGCCGCCGGTGGAGCGCCGGATACAGGATATCCCCCACCAGCGAGCTCTTGCCGCTGCCGGACACGCCGCTCACTACGGTGAAGGCGTTCAGGGGGAACTGCACGTCAATGTCCTTGAGGTTGTTCTGCATGGCCCCTTCCACCGTAATGCTGTAGTGCCAGGGACGCTTCTCCCGCACATAAGGCTTGCGGGTGCCGGAGAGGTACTGCAGCGTAAGGGAGCGCTCCGTCTGCTCCGGTGTCCGGGAATCGGCCACGCCCTGAAACACCACCTCGCCGCCGTTTTCGCCGGCGCGGGGACCCAGGTCTATGAGGCAGTCGGCCGCCCGGATAATCTCCGGGTCATGCTCTACCACCACCACGGTATTGCCTATGTCCCTCAGGCGTTTAAGCACAGCGATGAGCCGCTCGGTATCCCGGGGATGCAGGCCGATGGAAGGTTCGTCCAGGATGTACATGGAGCCCACCAGGGAGCTTCCCAGCGCCGTCACCAGGTTCACCCGCTGGCTTTCTCCGCCGGACAGGGTGTTCATGGTACGGCTGAGCGTAAGGTAGCCCAGGCCCACATCTTCGATGCACTGAAGCCGGTAGCAAATCTCCTCTATCGTCTTGCCCGCCACCTCCTGCTCATAGGCCGACAGATTCACGGTGCCAAACCACTTCAGGAGGTCTTCCACCGTCATGGACAGGAGGTCGTGGATGGTTTTTCCTCCCACCTTCACCCAGAGGGCTTCTTTCCTGAGACGGCTGCCGCCGCAGGCGTGGCAGGTGGTGCGGCCGCTGTAGCGGCTGAGCATGTACTTGTACTGTATCTTGTAACGGTTGGCTTCCACCCACTCGAAGAATTCGTTGATGCCCACGATGGTGGTCTCGTCCCCCATGGTGGCGCGCGAGTCCCAGAGGATGCGTTTCTGCTCTTCTGTGAGCTTGCAGTAAGGCTCGAAGATGGGGATGCCGTATTTCTCGGAGTTCTTGATAACCAGGTCTTTGAACCAGCTCATCTTCTCTCCCCGCCAGCAGGCGATGGCACCGTCGTATATGCTCTTGGTCTTGTCCGGGACCACCAGGTCTTCGCTCACCCCCACAATCTTCCCCAGGCCGCCGCATACGGGGCAGGCCCCCAGGGGACTGTTGAAGGAGAAGAGGTACTCGTCCGGATGCCGGAACACCAGCCCGTCCCGCTCAAAGCGCGAGGAGAAGCGCAGGAGCCCGGGGGTGGCCACGGATTCCGGGACCTCTGTCCCCCCATCCTTAAACCACAGGGCCATGTCTCCGCGGCCTTTGTCGAAGGCGGCCTGGACGGAGGCATTCAGGCGGGTGCGCATATCGGCATCCAGGGTGCCCGGCGTCTTTACACGGTCCACCAACAGCCAGAGGTCTTCGGGGTACTTCCCGTCCATTTGGAGGACGTCTTCTATCTGGAGGATGGTGCCGTCGGCCAAAGAAAAAAGACGGCCGTAACCCTCTTCCTTGAGGGAGAGCATCAGCTCCACTTTGTCTTCCCGCTTGTCCCAGTCCAAAAAGGCCAGGACATACAGGGCGTGGGGCTTTCCGTCATCGATGGCGGCCATGACATCCTTCACGCCCTGGGCCTTCACCTCCTCCCCGCTCACGGGGGAATACGTCCGGCCCACGCGGGCGAAGAGCAGCCGCAGGTAGTCGTAAATCTCCGTGGTGGTGGCCACGGTGCTGCGGGGGTTGCGGATGTTCACCTTCTGCTCGATGGCGATGGCCGGCGGAATGCCGTCGATGGACTCCACGTCCGGCTTGGCCATGCGTCCCAGGAACTGCCGGGCATAGGAAGAGAGACTTTCCGCAAAACGGCGCTGCCCTTCGGCAAAAAGGGTGTCGAAGGCCAGGGAACTCTTGCCGCTGCCGGACACGCCGGTTATCACCACCAGCTTGCCGCGGGGAATCTCCACCGTCAGGTCCTTGAGGTTGTTCACCCGGGCGTGCCGAATCACTATGTTTCCTTCCGCAGGCATCTACTGAGTTTCTATTCTTTCCAAATACTTTTCCGGGATATAAGAGGTGGCCACGGCTATCACTCCTTCTATGCATACCAGAAGGCGGCGGTTCTTCTTGATTCGCTTGATATAGCCTTCGGCTCCGGCGAAGGGGCCCTCCAGCACCTTCACCTTATCTCCGCTTTTGAGTGCGAACTCGTCTGCCGAAAAGAATTCCAGGCCGCTCTGGCCGGATTCCACCACCAGGCGGAAAGATTCCATCTGCCTGTCGGGAATGGAGGCGAATTCCTTCCAGTCGGCCGTTTTGTACACGAATCCCAGCGAACGCCCCATGATTTGTTCATCTTTGAGGCGGGCCGATACCTGTACAATCTCCCCCGGGGAGGCTTTCAAGAAGATGAGGGAGGTAATGAGGGGGCGGCGCTCGTAGATGACAGGGCCTTCCTGGATGTAACGGGCATCTCCCCGGTGGTAATCGTCCACCTGGGCCAGTTTACGGGCGGCCAGCATGTGCGCCTGCCCCTTCAACTGGACCTTCTGCACGGGCAGATAGGTCTCAAGGCCCTTGTCCGAAAGGATATCCTCCATTCGGAAAACCTTGTTATAGAAGACCTTGACGGCGTACCATTTCCGGTCTTGGAGACTTTCTGCTTGCATAGTTTGCAAAGATACGTAAAAAGCCGGAAAAAAGATGTATCTTTGTGTATGCTAACCATGAGAAAAATCATTCTGACCGCAAGTGCTTTCTGCCTGTGCAGCATCGTGTACGGACAAAGTTCCCACGTAAATGAAGTGTGGGCGGAGACCCGTGCCACCTTCCATCAGGAAACGGTGAAAGAGAAATATAACTCCACCTTCCGGGGTGACTACCTGAACCTCCACGTCCTGGGCCAGCTGACAGACCGGCTCACTTTCCGCATAAGGCAACGCTTCAACGTACTGCCCACCAAAGAGAACCCGTTCAAGGCCACCGACTTCCTCTGGCTCAAATGGCAGTTCGCGCCCAAGTGGAGCGTGACGGCCGGAAAGCAGGCCATCCTCATCGGCGGTTTTGAGATTGACTCCGCGCCCATCGACGTTTACTACTACGGCGCCTTCAGCACGCGGCTGGACCGCTACTACGAATTCGGCGTAACGGCCACCTTCTCCCCCGCCCCCGGGCACGACATCAGTTTCCAGGTTTGCCCCTCGCCCATTTCTACGGCGGCCCTGTCGGCCTTTTCCTATAATCTCTACTGGAACGGGCGCATCGGGCCCTGGCAGGCCATCTGGAGCTACAACCTGGTAGAAGACAGCCTCAACCGCAAGATGAACTGGCTGGTGCTGGGAAACAAGTTTTTCCTGGGAAAGCTGGTGCTGGACCTGGACCTGATTGACCGGGTGGGCTTCGGCCAGCGGAACATCCTGTCCGACTGGTCGGCCATTCTCAAGGCCATCCTCACCCTGGGCAAGTGGAACCTCTGCACCAAGTTTGGCTATGAGCGCAACAGCGCCGCCAACGTAGATGCCGACGGCGTCTCCTACGACCTGGTGCTCCCGGCCGGACATGATTTCCTCTACGGAGGCGCCGGCGTGGAATTCTTCCCGCTCGGGAACGACAAACTGCGCCTGCACGCCGTCTATTTCCGCGACAACCACGACCACCGGAACAACTTCGACGTGGGCGTCACCTGGCGTTTCAACATTTACAAGAGGAAGTAATTCCTATTTGAAGACATAGGTATTCAGGGGCTCCTTCACCTTGCTGCCGTCCGAGGAGACGGTAGAGAGCACCTTGTTCAGCGTAAGGGTATATTCGAAGGTGACCGTGTCTTTCACCTCTTCGTAAAAGGCGTCGGCAGCGCTTTTCATGGCCTGAATGGCGGAGGCGCGGTCATACACCAGTTCGTAGGGCGTCTCGTTCTGGGCGGCGTAGGCGGCCTTTTCCAGGTTCACCGCCATGGCCACTCCCATCAGGCTGTCTTCCTCGGAAGGGAAGTCGGAGACATCGGCCTTCAGGTACACCCAGTTGTTCGCCACCTTGGAGCAGGAGATAAGGGCCGATACGGCCACCACGGCCAGGGCAAATTTGAAAAGCTTCTTTTTCATCTTTGCAAAGATACGAAAATGTCCCGGATTCCGTCAAACATGGAAGGGTGCAGTTTCATGATTTTGACCGGACGCTCGTCTCCGCGGTACAAATGGCTGCACCAGTTGGTTTTTCCCGTGTCCTTGAAGCCGCATTTTTCCATCACGCGGCCGGAGGCGGGGTTGTCCACAAAGAAATCGCACCAGAGGGTATGGAAGCCTTTCCGGGAAAAACACCAGTCGCACATGGCCTGCAGCGCCTCCGTACACAGCCCCCGGTTCCAGTACGGCTTGGCAATCCAATAGCCCAGTTCCGCATCCTTCCGGCCGATGGGAATGTTGCTCTCTCCCTGGAGATAATACCCCATGCAGCCGATGGGCTCTCCGCTTTCCTTGAGCTCCAGCGCCCAGGTGCGGCCGTTGGAGAACACGTCCCGGATAATGCGCAGGCTCTCCCCTTCGCTCTGGTGGGACGGCCAGCCCGCCCGGACGCCCACGTCCGGGTCTGAGGCATAGCGGAACAGGATGGGAGCGTCGGCTTCGGCCCAGGGTCTGAACCTCAGGCGAGGGGTTTCTATGATAACCTGCTCATTCATTGCGAACCAAAATTACATATTTTTTCGCAATAAACAAACAAGGGCAACATTACCTTTGCAAGGTTCCAGATGCTGCCGTCAACATGCTCTATTTCAATAACGCCACAAGGCCGAACGCAAGTAACATCAAGGAAATCGCCCAGCGGGCCGGGCTCACGGACAAGTACGAATACTTCAGATAATCTACCTCACTACGACTCTTTTCTGCATCATTTTTGCGAATTTGGTGCAGAAAATTGTTTTTTGAGGCAGAAAAAAGCTATATTTGCATCATTAAAAAATCGCGCTATGCACGAATATGACTTCATAAACCGTCCCAAAGACCTCCTCACACCCGAGGTGGTAGCCCTTCTGACCCGCCTTCATGAATGCCGAGGTCGGCAGGATCTTTTCATCGAAGCAGAGCCGGACGTGCTCACTGCTTTACTGGAGGTGGCAAAGATCCAGAGTACTGACGCATCCAACCGTATTGAAGGTATCTATACGACGGATGAACGCCTGAAAGCCATTGTTCAGAAAAAGGTACAGCCCAGGAACCGGAATGAGGAAGAGATTTCCGGCTACCGCGATGTACTGGCCACAATCCACGAATCCTACGAATATATTGTTCCGCGCCCCAATAACATCCTGCAACTGCATCGGGACCTCTACTCCTACAGCGGAAGTGCAGTGGGAGGCGTCTATAAGAACTCGGACAATATCATCGCTGAGAAGCATGCCGACGGTTCGGAAACCGTGCGTTTCCGTCCGGTCCCTGCTTTCCAGACGGCCGATGCCATGCTGAACCTTTGCTCCAGGTATAATGAGGCCATTGAAGCTGGCACTTATGACCCGCTTCTCCTGATGCCGATATTTATTCTGGACTTCCTCTGCATCCACCCGTTCAATGATGGCAACGGCCGCATGAGCCGCCTCCTGACGTTGCTTCTGCTATACCGCGCAGGATTCATTGTCGGAAAGTATATCAGTATTGAAATGCTCATTGAAAGGAGCAAAGATTCCTATTATGAAGCATTGCAAGAGAGCTCCCAGGACTGGCATGAAAACGGGAACAACTATCTTCCTTTCTTGAAATACATGCTGGGCGTGGTGGTCAAGGCCTACAATGAATTTGAGGACCGGGTGGAATACCTCCGTTATCGCAAAGTCTCCAAGCCGGAACGAATCAAGGCCATTATCGAGCGCACTGCGGGAAAAATCACCAAGAAAGAGATTGCCCAGGCCTGCCCGGATATCAGTTTGACTACCATCGAGCGAACACTGGCAGACCTGATGGCTGCAGGCTATATAAACAAAATAGGCCGCGGAAGATCCACAGCCTATGTGAAGAAATAACCCTTTCACAAATTCACAATGCCGGATACTGCAAGGAACTGACTGCGGTATCCGGTTTTTGTATCCAGGAGGATGCAGCGGGCATGCACCTGGTAGGAATCCAGATCC
>CAMOKK010000018.1 GCA_946617545.1 uncultured Bacteroidales bacterium
GCGCCCGTGGAAGGCTCTCCATTGAGGACTTCTTCGGCCACGCGGCCGCCCAGGAGCATGCTCATCTGGTCCAGCATCACGCTCTTGGACCAGTTCTTGCGCTCTTCCGGCAGGCTCCAGGTGAGCCCCAGGGCCTTTCCGCGAGGGATAATGCTCACTTTGAACACAGGGTCTGCATACGGGAGCAGCCAGCCCACCAGGGCGTGACCGGCCTCATGATAGGCGGTGGTGCGCTTCTCGGCCGGGGTCATGATGGTGTTGGACTTGCGCTCCAGGCCGCCGATAATGCGGTCTACGGCATCCAGGAAGTCCTGCTGCTGTACTTTCTCGTGGCCCCGGCGGGCGGCGGTAAGGGCCGCCTCGTTGCACACGTTGGCAATGTCGGCCCCGGAGAAGCCGGGGGTATGCTTGGCCATGAAGGCTACGTCAAAGTCTTCTCCCAGCTTGATGTCCCTCAGGTGTACCTTGAAGATTTCCTCCCGCTCCTTGAGCTCCGGCAGTTCCACGTGAATCTGGCGGTCAAAACGGCCGGCACGCATGAGGGCCTTGTCCAGAATGTCGGCCCGGTTGGTGGCTGCCAGTACAATGACACCGCTGTTGGTGCCAAAGCCGTCCATTTCCGTAAGCAGCTGATTCAGGGTGTTTTCACGCTCGTCATTGGAAGAAAAGCCTCCGTTCTTGGCACGGGCCCGGCCCACGGCGTCAATCTCGTCAATAAAGACGATGCAGGGGGCTTTCTCCTTGGCCTGACGGAAGAGGTCTCTCACGCGGGAGGCGCCTACGCCCACGAACATTTCCACGAAGTCGGAGCCGGAGATGGAGAAGAAGGGCACGTCGGCCTCCCCTGCCACGGCCTTGGCCAGCAGGGTCTTGCCCGTTCCGGGAGGGCCTACCAGCAGGGCGCCCTTGGGGATTTTGCCGCCCAGGGCGGTGTATTTCTGGGGATTGCGGAGGAAATCCACAATCTCCATCACTTCTTCCTTGGCTCCGTACAGGCCGGCCACATCCTTGAAGGTGACCTTGACGTCTCCTTTCTCCGTCTCGCGGGCCGTGGATTTGCCTGCGCCGAAGGGATTGAAACCGCCTCCGCCGCCCATGTTGCCGGCACCGCGGTTCATTCCCCGGAACATCCATACCCAGAAAAGGATGAAGAGCAGCAGCGGGAAGGCCATCTGGAAGAGTTCTCCCCACATGTGGTCTTCATTGCGGATAATCACCTTGAACCGGCTTTCTACCGGAAGTTCTGCGTTAAGCGCTCCGAAATTGGTTTCAGGGTCAAATTTGGAAGATACCAGGAAAAAGAACTGGGGGGCGCGCTTGGGCACCACCCCGCCGCGGAATTTCTCCGTGTACTTGCCCAGTTTTTCCGGGCGCACCTTGATTTCTCCCTTGAAGTCGTTTCTTACGAAAACTATTTCCGCCACGTCTCCTTCCCGGATCATGGTCTGGACTTCCGCCCATTCAATCTTCTCCGGCGAGGCGCTGCGCTGGTTGTTCATCAGCAGATAGCCTATTCCCACCAGCAGCAGGAAGTACAGCCAGGAAAGGTTGAAGCGGAAGGTGAATTTTTTCTCTTTAGCCATTATTCAGCCGTTTTTTTGGCAGGAGCCTTGCGCTCCTTGTATTCTTTGCGGGGAACATCGGCCCAGAGCTCTTCCAGCCGATAGAAGTCCCGGTATTCCTTGAGGAAAATGTGCACGACGATGTTGCCGTAGTCCTGGATAATCCAGAAGTTGTTTCCCTCTCCCTGGGAGCGGTACAGGGTGTGCCCCTCCTCTTTCATCTTCTGGGCGATATTGTCTGCGATGGCACCCACCTGCGTGGTGTTGGAGCCGTCGCATACCATGAAGAAATCCGTGATGGCGCCGCCGATGCTCCTCAAGTCCAGGGATACCACGTTTTCCGCTTTCTTGTCAATCATCGCGTCGGCAATGAGCCGAAGGTCATGCGTAATCATTTAAGAGTCTGTTTTGTTGTAATTCAAGCTGTGTCTTATCAAAAATAAAGCCATCGGGCGTTTCTGCCATTTTGGCAGGGAGTCAGCGACGCATGGCGGCTATGGCCTGCGCGGGGTCCGGAGCCTTGAAAACGGCACTTCCGGCCACCAGGATGCCGGCTCCGGCCTTTTTCACCGCTGCCGCATTTTCCGGGCCGATGCCCCCGTCCACCTCGATGGGAACTTCTTTCCTGCCGCGGCGGTCCAGCTCTGCGCGGACGGCGGCGATGCGTTCCAGGGATTCCGGGATGAACTTCTGCCCGCCGAAGCCGGCGAAAACGCTCATCAGAAGGACAAAATCGGCCTTGTCAAGGTAAGGGAAGATTTTCTGAACCGGACAGTCCGGATTAATGACGATGCCGGCCTTGACGCCCAAAGCCTGGATTTGCTCCAGGATGGCGCCGGATTCTTCCAGGGCGGCCTCGTAGTGGAAGCTGAGCATGGAAGCCCCCGCCTTGGCGAAGCGTTCCACGTATTTTTCCGGATGCACAATCATCAGATGCACGTCCAAGGGCCTGCGGGCAGCCTTGGCAATGGCCTCCACCACCGGGAATCCGAAGGAGATGTTGGGCACGAAACTGCCGTCCATGATGTCCAGGTGGAACAAATCGGCTTCCCGGTTCACCAGCTCAACGTCTTTTTCCAGATGAAGGAAATCGGCCGACAGGATGGAAGGGGCTATCTGAATCATGCAAAATGGGTTACGATATCGCTCAGATGGGCCACGAACTTGTCTAAGGATGCCAGTTCCAGCTTTTCTCCGGGTGCATGCACGCCGCGAAGGGTGGGACCGAAGGAAATCATGTCCAGGTCCGGGAATTTCTGAAGGAACAGGCCGCATTCCAGGCCGGCGTGGATGGCCTTCACCTCCGGCTCATGGCCGAAGAGTTTCTTGTAGGAGGCCACCGTAACGTCCAGGATATGGGACTTGAGGTTGGGTTTCCAGCCGGGATACTCCCCGTGATGCTCTACGTCGAAGGAGCCCAGGAAGAAGGCGGCTTCCACCTTCTGGGCCATGGCGTGAAGCTCGGACACTACCGAGCTGCGCTGGCTGGTGATGACGGTGAGGGTGTTGTCTTTGATGTGGGCTGCGGCCAGGTTGGTGGAGGTCTGCACCAGGCCGGGGATGTCGGAGGACATCTTTTCCACGCCGTGCGGGCAGGCCAGAAGGGTGGTAATCAGGTTGGCGGCATCCCCTTCCGCAATGGCCTTCTCCCTTGCTTCAACGGCTTTGCAATGGGCTTTTACGCCGGGGTCCGAGACGGCGAATTCCTCTTGCAGTATCTTGGAGAAGGACTTGACGTCTTCCTCCATTTCCTGGAACTCGTCGGCCGGGACGGCAATCACGGCCTCTGCGTGGCGGCAGATGGCATTGGGCTTGTTGCCGCCTTCCAGGGAGATGAGCTGGTAGTCGTACTGCATTTCCGTGTAGAGGAAGCGGACCAGTTCCCGCAGGGCGTTGGCGCGTTCCTTGTTGATGTCGTCTCCGCTGTGGCCGCCCTGGGCGCCCGTGACGCTGATTTGGAGGGTTTTCCAGCCTTTTTTGACGGGCTCCCGCTCAAAGCTGAAGGTGGCGGTGGTGTCCATGCCTCCGGCGCAGCCTACGAACATCTGCCCTTCGTCTTCCGAATCCAGGTTGATGAGCGTCTTTCCTTCAAAGAAGCCTTCCTTGAGGCCGAAGGCCCCGTCCATACCCGTCTCTTCCGAGATGGTGAACAGGCATTCCAGCTTGCCCATGGGCTCCTCGCTTTCCAGCAGGGCCAGGCAGGCGGCGATGCCAATCCCGTCATCGGCCCCCAGCGTGGTTTCCTTGGCTATCATCCAGCCATCCTCTATCACGAAGGGAATGGGCTGGGTATGGAAGTCGAAGTCAAAGTTGGGGGTTTTCTCGCAGACCATGTCCTGATGGGCCTGCAGCACCAGCGTGGGCACGTTTTCTTTTCCGGCCGATGCCGGCTTGATGATGAGCACGTTGCCCGTTTCGTCGGTTTTGCAGTCCAAATTCCGCTGGGCCGCAAACAGCTGCAGCCAGGCGGTCATTTTTTCTTCGTGGCCGGATTCCCGGGGAATGGCGGTAATTTCCTTGAATATTTTCAGGACGGATTCGGAATTCATAAGCGTATTTATTATATGTATCGTGTAAAGATAACGATAATTCCGCGAAATAGCAAAAGAAAAAGCCCGGTTTCAAACCAGACTTTTTATTCTACGGTAACAACAATCATGTTCTCGATGTCCTCCACCCATTGACGGAAGAGCTTGTCCGTGGCCATGAGGTCCTGCACCGTATTGCAGGCATGGAGCACCGTGGCATGGTCCTTTCCTCCGATTTGGGCGCCGATGGTACTGAGCGAGCAGTTCTGGATGAGGTTCCGGCACTCGTACATGGCTATCTGGCGGGCCTGTACAATCTGGCGCTTGCGGGAAGTGGAAAGCAGCATCTCCCGCGTGATGTTGAAGTACTCGCACACGCTGTCTATGACCAGACTTGTAGATACTTCCTTCTGCTCCTGCCCCACAATCTTTCCGCTGATGCTCTGGGCCAGTTCCACGTCTATGTTCCGGTGGCCCAGCGTGGCGTAGGCCACCAGGGAGGTGAGGGTTCCTTCCAGTTCGCGGAAGTTGGTCTTGATGCGGGAGGCCAGATAAGTAAGAACATCCTCGCTGAGGGCTACCCCTTCCCTGAGGGCCCTGGAACGGAGCATCTCCAGGCGCGTGGCATAGTCCGGCTTCAAGAGTTCCACGGAGAGGCCCCATTTGAAACGGGACATCAGGCGGTCTTCGAAGTTCTGGAGGTCTGCCGGGGCGCGGTCGCTGGTGAAGATGAGCTGTTTTCCGTTCTGGTGCAGGTGGTTGAACACATTGAAGAACGTATGCTGGGTCCCCTGCCCTACCAGGTCCTGGATATCGTCCACGATGAGGACGTCGATTCTTTGATAAAAAGCGATGAAATCCACAATCCGGTTACCCTGGACGGCATCCATGTACTGGGTCTTGAACTCGTGCCCGGTTACATAGAGGACCACCTTTTCCTGGAATTTCTCCTTGATGGCTATGCCGATGGCCTGTGCGATGTGCGTTTTGCCCAGGCCGGGGCCGCCAAAGAGGAACAGGGGGTTGAAGGGCGTTTTCCCGGGTGCCCGGGAGATGTTTTCCGCAGCGTTTACACCCAGTTTGTTGCACTCCCCTTCCACCAGGTTGGCGAAGCAGTACTCCGGATTGAGCCGGGGATTGATCTTGAGCCGCTGCACCCCGGGGAAAACGAAGGGGCTGGGGCGGCCGGCCGGCTGGTAAGTGGGTACCGATACGGCGTTGTTGGTGGGAACGGAACTCTGAGAGGCCGGGAGCACCATGCCTTCCTTGTTCTGGACCGGACGTACCAGGTAGAACAATTGGGCATCGGCCCCGATGGCACGCCTGATGGTGAGTCTCAGAAGGTCTTTATAGGCTTCCTCTATATATTGGCGGAAGAAATCCGAAGGAACTTCCAGCGTGAGGTGAGCTCCCGCCAGGGACACCGGCCGGATGGGCTTGAACCAGGTATTGAACTGCTGCGGATCAATGTTGTTCTCAATGATCTGCAGACAGTTGTTCCATACCGCAATATGTCTTTCCTGGTCTGTCATTCCGGGATTACAAAAAAATCAGAGTTGTCGTTTGCTAATTGTAATGCAAATATGGGGGAAAAATAATTGAAAAAAAATCCCGCCCTCTATTGTTTTTGAATTTTTTTATCTTAATATTAGAAACGGCATCCGCTTATTCTTTGTTTTTGCAAATAACTGAAATATAGTATTTTACAAAAGCGAATATCCATTCCAACAGCGCTGCATAATTTTCTTATTTAGAAAAGTTCAAAATAAGTAAGATGCGGATTAAACCTTGTTTAAGCCCCTTGCAGGCAAGAAAAATCAACGAATGGGGGTGGTGATTCCGTCCTCAATTTTTACGATATAGCCGTCCTTGAATTTTTTCTGTACCTTGGGAAAAATTCTCTTCACTTCCTGGAGGGAGCCGGAGGTGCAGATGACATACTTCTTTATTTTCCCCGCCGGAATCACGGTGGGCTTGTATCCCTGGAAGAAGGGGTCTGAGGAGGGCATGTCCTTGCCGACAGCCAGCACCTGGATGCCATAGACTACGCCGCCCTGCTCCGGAATGGGTTCGGCGGCAGGCTCCGTGGCGGGCTGCTCTTCCGGGACGGTTTCCGGGGATGGAGCTTCGGCGGGTGCGGCGGAGGCCGCAGCCACTCCGTCATATCGGCCTTTGAAGGCCTTGAAGGCCTCGAAGATGCCCTGGGCTATCCCTTCCCTCCCCTTCTCGCTTCTCATGGCGGCCAGGTCTGCCGGATTGGTCATGAAACCCACCTCGATGAGGACGGCGGGCATGGCCGTGCGCCAAAGCACCCAGAAAGGGTCTTGGGAGATGCCTCGGGAATACTTGATGGGTCCCTGCTGCCTGAGCCCCTGCTCCACGTCCTCCGCAAAAGCCAGGCTCTGGCTCAGGTGGGCGTTCTGCATGAGGGAGAATATAATATAGGACTGAGGGTCGTCCGGGTTGAAGCCCTGGTATTTGGTCTCGTAATTGTCTTCCAGCATAATCACGGAGTTCTCCCGCTTTACCAGGTCCAGGTTCTTGGAATAGAGGTCGTTGTCCTTGCGGGCGCTCTGGCCCAGACAGTGGATGGAAAAACCGTGGGCCGATGTTCCCCTGGCCACGGAGTTCACGTGGATGGAGATAAAGAGGTTGGCCCCCGCCTTGTTGGCGATGACGGCGCGGTTCTCCAGTTCTACGAACTTGTCCGACGTGCGGGTCATTTTCACCGTCACGTCCGGGTAGGAGGCCGATATTTTCTGGGCCAGCCTTTTGGCGATATCCAGCGTGATGTTCTTCTCGAAGGTCTTTTTGTCGCGGCTGACGCAGCCGGCGTCCTTCCCGCCATGCCCTGCGTCGATGACCACCGTCTTCAATTGCAGCACGGGATTATCTCCCTGTGCGTCTGCGGGCACGGGGATTGCAAGTAAAAGGGCGGCGACGACGGGAATAAGCCCGCGTTTTTTGATTATTCTGGAATTAATCGTACTTTTGTAAATTATATTTTGCACAAAATTAGCAAAAATTATTGAATGGCAAGGAAGTTTTTTAGACATATCATGATGGCGGCAGCCCTCCTGACCACCCTGGGTCTGAGGGGCTACGCCCAGGATTTGTCTTCCCTGCCGGATACCCTCAAACTCCCCGCGGCCGATTCCCTGGGCACCCCTCCCCGGACGGATTCCCTGGGCGCCGCCCGGGCCGACTCCCTGGACCTTCTGAAAAAGAGCTCGCTGGAGCGTCCGGCCTTCTCTACGGCCAAGGATTCCATCATCACGGACTTCACCGGGGGCAAGCGCCTGGTATATTATTATGGTGGCGCCACCGTCACTTACCAGGATATGAAGCTGACGGCCGACTACCTGGAGTACGACATGCTCTCCAATACGGTGTTCGCCCGGGGCCGCAAAGACCCCGTCACCGGTGAGATGACGGGCCTTCCGGAGATGACGCAGGGCTCCCAGACCTACAAGATGGACGAACTCCGCTACAATTTCGCCTCGCAGAAGGCGCGGGTCACCAATATGGTCACCAAAGAGTCCGACGGCCTGCTGCAGGGAAAGAAAATCAAGATGCTGCCGGACAAGTCCATCAACATGCGGGACGGCATTTACACCGTCTGCGACTTGGAGGAACCGCACTATTACCTCAAGCTGAGCATGGCCAAGGTCATTACCAAGCCCTCCCAGAAGACGGTTTTCGGCCCGGCGTGGCCTGTTGTGGCGGGCGTCACCGTTCCTATCGGCCTGCCCTTCGGCTTTGTTCCCAAGAAGCCTTCCCGGGCAACCGGTCTGCTCATGCCCACCTTCGGCGAGGAGCAGGCGCGAGGCTTCTTCATGAAGGATGCGGGCATGTACTTTGTCTTCGGGGACTATTTTGACCTCTCCCTTACCGGAGACTATTATACCATGGGATCCTGGGCCGTGAACGTGAATTCCCGCTACAAGGTCAATTACAAGTTCAACGGCACCCTCAGTTTCAACTACTCCAACGACCAGACGGGAGAAAAGGGCAGTTCGGACTTTGTGCAGTCCAAGAACCTGGGTCTGCGCTGGTCCCATTCGCAGGACTCCAAGGCGCATCCCGGAACCACCTTCAGCGCGTCCGTGAACTTCTCCAGCCCGTCCAACAACCGCTTCAACGCCAAATCCGTGCAGGAGGCCCAGCAAAACCAGATGGGCTCCTCCATCTCCTACTCGCATAACTGGAACGGCAAATTCAGCCTGAGCGTGAACGCCATGCACAACCAGAATACGAGGGACTCCAGCTACTCCTTCACGCTGCCCAATATCACCTTCAACGTTACGCGCTTCTACCCCTTCAAGCAGAAGCAGCGGGTGGGCAAGGAGAAGTTCTACGAGAAGATATCCTTCGGTTACAGCACCTCCTTCCAGAACCGCCTGAATTTCAAGCTCAGGGACATGCAGGACTATGTGCTGGATGCCGACGGCAATTATGTGACCAAGACCAACAAGCAGGGAACGGTGTACCGCGTGAAGGAATTCGGAGACTCCTTGGGGGTGAAAGCCATGGACAGGATGACCAACGGCATGTCCCATAACTTCCAGATCGGCCTTCCCAATTTCACGCTGCTTAAATATATCAATGTGACGCCCAGTGTATCCTATGGCATGAACTGGATGTTCTCCAAGGGCCAGCAGTATCTGGAGCAGGAGGTGGACGAGAATGGCGCACCCCTCATGGTGACGGACAAGGAGGGCAACGATGTCATTGCCCAGAAGGTGATTACGGACCCCGGACGGGCGTTCAACGGCTTCGGGATGACGCATACCTATTCCGGAAGCATGTCCATGAGCACCCGTATCTACGGTATGTTCAACTTTGGCAAGCACCGGAAGATTCAGGCCATCCGGCATGTGATTACGCCTTCCGTCAGCGTGAACTTGTCGCCGGAGAAGGGCACCTCCTTCAATGGCTGGCGCACCCTGGATGCCTATTATGACAAACGGGGCAACTACCATGCGGAGAGCCAGTACAATATCTACTCCCTCCCCGGGCACCACAACACGGTATCCCCGCCGGGGCGCGGCAAAAGTGCCACCATGTCCATCTCCATCGGCAACAACCTGGAAGCCAAGGTGCGGGACATGAAAGACACCACCGGAACCGGAAGCAAGAAGGTGAAGCTGCTGGACCAGCTCTCCATCAACACCAGCTATAATTTCCTGGCCGATTCCATGCGGATGAACAATGTGGGCATATCGGCCTCCACCAACCTTTTCGGGAAGGTGAACTTGAGCGGAAACCTCAATTTTGACCCTTATGCCATCAACGAGCGCGGCCAGCGCATCAACAAGTTCAACGTGGTGGCTACCGGCGTTCCGCTGCGGCTCACCAACGCTTCCCTGTCGGCCTCCTATTCCATCAACGGAAAGGGAACGATAGACGGAAACGACGGCAGAAGGGCCGGAGGTGCTTCCGGAGGAGGAAACACGGATGCCAATTCCTACCAGCGCATCTATTATCATCCCCTCACCGGAGAGTATATTCCCGGCGGGTATGTGTATTACATGAATCCCAATTCGCCCTGGTCGTTGAACTTCAGCTATTCGTTCAACTACGCCAAGTCGTATACCTACCAGGCGTCCACGAAGGAACTGGTTACCAACCGGAGATTCACCCAAACCCTCCAGATAAGCGGAAACGTGAAGCTTACGCCCCGTCTTAGCATCCAGGCCAGCAGCGGTTTCGACTTCATGGCTATGAAATTTACTTCCACCCAGTTCAGCGCATCTTACGACCTGCACTGCTTCAATATAGCCGTGTCATGGGTGCCCATGGGTATGTACAAGTCTTACAGCTTCCGCATTGCCGCCAATGCGGCAGCCCTGGCCGATCTGCTCCGCTTCAAAAAGAGCGATTCCTACATGGACAATTTGTTGCAGTAGAAAATTATTTTTCTTACCTTTGTACCGGTATTCCAATCGGGATACCTTCCTTACCTGAAATACATCTGTTTATTATGCCCCATAGCTTAATTGAACTGAATGCCATGAGCGAAGAGCAGCTCAGAAGCATTGCCGAGACCCTTAACATCAAGGGAGCCAAGAAAATGGACCGTGCCGGCCTGGGCTTCGCCATCCTGGACCAGGAGGCCATCGCAGAGTCCCAGAAACCTGCACCGGAGCCCAAACCCCGCAAAAGAGGCCGTCCCCGCAAGGAAGAATCGGCCCCCAAGGCCGATGCTGCTCCCCAACCCAAAGCCGCTAAAAAAGAGGAGAAGTCCAAGAAAGAGGAGGAGCAGGCCCCTGTTGCCACTGCAGCGGAAACGCCTGCCGCCCAGCCCAAGAAGCGCGGCCGCAAGCCCAAGAATGCGGTGAAACCGGCCGAAGAAGCTCCGGCACCCGTTGCTGTCAAAGAAGAGGCGGTTCCTGCGCCGGCTCCCGAAAAGGTGGATGGAAAGGAATTTATCCACAACCTTTTTGACGACCTCAAGGAAGATGAGGCCCAGAAGGAAGAAAGAAGGAACCAGAAGTTCCAGAAGAAGGAAAAGCCTCAGCAGCCTCAACAACAGGCTCAACAGCAGCCCCAGCGCCCGCCCCGCGTGGAATTTGAAGGTTCCGTAGAGGCTACCGGCGTGCTGGAGATTATGCCGGACGGCTACGGTTTCCTCCGCTCCAGTGACTACAACTACCTCAATTCTCCGGACGATATTTACGTTTCCCAGCAGCAGATCAAGCAGAATGCGCTCAAGAACGGAGATACCGTCACCGGTGAAATCCGTCCTCCCCGTGAAGGAGACAAGTATTTCCCGCTGGTCAAAATCAAGTTCATCAACGGCCGCACGCCCGAATACGTGCGGGACCGTGTTCCCTTCGATTTCCTCACTCCCCTCTTCCCTACGGAGAAATTCAACCTCCTGGGGCACGGACATGAGAAAGACCAGAGCATCCGCGTGGTGGACATGTTCACTCCTATCGGCAAGGGCCAGCGCGGCCTCATTGTGGCCCAGCCCAAGACCGGTAAGACTATGCTCCTGAAGGCCATCGCCAACGCTATTGCGGACAATCATCCGGAGGTGTATGAGATTGTCCTGCTCATTGACGAGCGTCCGGAAGAAGTGACGGACATGCAGCGCAGCGTAAAGGCCGAGGTGGTGGCCTCCACCTTCGACGAACCCGCAGAGCGTCACGTCAAGGTGGCCAATATGGTGCTGGACAAGGCCCGCCGCCTGGTGGAATGCGGTCACGACGTAGTGATTCTCCTGGACTCCATCACCCGCCTGGCGCGTGCCTACAATACTGTTCAGCCGGCCTCCGGCAAGGTGCTCACCGGCGGTGTGGACGCCAATGCCCTGCAGAAGCCCAAGCGCTTCTTCGGCGCCGCCCGCAACATCGAGAACGGCGGTTCCCTCACCATCCTGGCCACGGCCCTTACGGAAACCGGCTCCAAGATGGACGATGTCATCTTCGAGGAATTCAAGGGCACCGGCAACATGGAACTCCAGCTGGACCGCAACCTCTCCAACAAGCGTATCTTCCCGGCCGTGAACCTGGTCCTGTCCTCTACCCGCCGCGACGACCTCCTCTACGACTCCTACACCAACAACCGCATCTGGATTCTTCGCAAACTTCTCTCGGATATGAATCCTGTGGAAGCCATGAGCTGGATGCAACAGCACATGGACGAGTACAAGACCAACAAGGACCTCATAGACAATATGTCCAGTTTCGGAAGATACGACTAAGCGCTTGTCCTTGTCATTCTGAACGAAGTGAAGAATCTCTATCAGGAAACCATTGTCGCTCCGGCCACCATCCCTGGGACCGGAGCCATTTCCATTGTGCGCGTCAGTGGCCCGGAGGCTTTTCGCATAACTGATGCGGTGGTTAGATTGAAGTCTGGTAGTGTTTTTGATTCAAAGTCATACACTGTTCATTTTGCGGAGGTTTTTGCCGACGGGAAGCTGTTGGACCAGGTGCTGGTGTCCGTGTTCCGTGCTCCGCACAGCTATACGGGAGAGGATTCCGTGGAAATTTCTACCCATGCCTCCTCTTATATTGTTTCGGAACTGATTCGTCTTCTAATAGAAGCCGGTGCCCGCATGGCGGAGCCCGGTGAATTCACCCGCAGGGCCTTTTTGAACGGTAAGATGGACCTGACCCAGGCAGAGGCAGTGGCCGATGTCATATCGGCCTCCGGTGCAGCTGCGCACCGTGTGGCTATGAATCAGCTGAGGGGCGGTTTTTCCGAGGAACTCTCCTCCTTGCGCTCCCAGCTGTTGGAAATGGCTTCCCTGCTGGAGTTGGAGCTGGATTTCAGTGAGGAGGATGTTGAGTTTGCCGACAGGGAGAAACTCTTGTCGCTTTTGGAATCGGCCAAGGAGCATGTGGACAGGCTGGCAGCTTCCTTCCGTCAGGGCAATATGATCAAAAACGGCGTTCCGGTGGCCATTGTGGGCGCGGCTAATGCCGGAAAGAGCACCTTGCTCAATGCCCTTGTGGGGGAAGAACGGGCCATTGTGACGGACATTCCCGGAACCACCCGCGATACCATCGAAGAAACGCTTACTCTGGACGGCATCCTTTTCCGCTTCATCGATACGGCCGGTATCCGCGAGTCTTCCGACGAGGTGGAAAAACTGGGAATCGGCCGTACTTTCCAAAAGATTTCGCAGGCGGAAATTGTGCTTTTCCTCTTGGACGGCTCTCTTTCGGAATTCGACCTTTTGAATAATTTGGCTCTCCTTCGTGGCCATGTGAATTGGGATGGCCAGAAAGTATTCTTTCTCTTGAATAAGGCTGATAAGCTAAGTGTAGAGGCTGTTAACAAAAATGTTACGCTAATTAACAACTTTGTTTCAGATTACGTAAATGAACAAGTTGTTATTCCGCTCTCTGCAAAAACAGGAAAAGGCATCGAAGCGCTCATATCCGCTCTTACGAATGCCGAGAAGGAACTTTTGCCAAACGAGGATTCTACCTTTGTAACAAATGCCCGCCATTTCGAGGCCCTTAAAAATGCCTCCCTCGCCCTGGGCAATTGCGCCGCTTCCCTCTCCCGCGGCATCCCTACAGACCTTGTGGCCGAAGACCTCCGCACCGCCCTCTCCAGCATCAATGCCATCCTGGGCACCGACCTCCTGGACCCCGAAGCCATCCTGCAGCACATCTTCAAGAATCACTGCATCGGAAAATAATGATACTTATAGCAGACCTTACAGAGTATCTGAATCACCTGCCGGACCTGGGC
>CAMOKK010000019.1 GCA_946617545.1 uncultured Bacteroidales bacterium
CTACGTGGACGGCGGTATCCTGGCCTATATCGGAAAGCAGCCTAAATAAAAGATGACATATACCCTTGTCATATAATCAGTTGTCAATGGAACAAGTATTCAGTTATATCATCGGCCTGGGGGCGGCTGTGATGATGCCCATCCTCTTTTTCATCCTGGGGGTGTGCATCGGCATCAAGCCCGGCAAGGCGCTCAAGAGCGGCCTTCTGGTGGGCGTGGGCTTCGTGGGCCTGAGCGTGGTGACGGCCCTCCTGACCTCCTCCCTGGGCGGTCCGCTCAAGGAAGTGACGCAGATTTACGGCCTTCAGCTGAGCATCTTCGACATGGGCTGGCCGGCTGCCGCTTCGGTGGCCTACAACACCACGGTGGGTGCATTCATCATCCCCGTGTGCCTGGGCGTCAACGTGCTGCTCCTGCTGGTGAAAGCCACCAACACCATCAATATCGACCTGTGGAACTACTGGCACTTCGCCTTCATCGGCGCGGTGGTGTACTTTGCCACGGACAATATCTGGTGGGGCTTTTTCGCCGCCGTCATCTGCTTTGTGATAACTCTGCTGATGGCCGACCTCACCAGCCGCAAGTTCCAGCGCTATTACAAAGACCTGGACGGCATTTCCATTCCCCAGTCATTCTGCCAGGGTTTCGTGCCCTTTGCCGAAGGCCTGAACTGGTGCTTTGACCGCATTCCCGGCTTTGACAAGCTGGACATCGATGCGGAAGGCCTCAAGAAGAAATTCGGCGTGCTGGGAGAACCCCTGCTGCTGGGCGTGCTGGTGGGTATCCTGATAGGCTGCCTGAGCTACCGCAGCTGGGCCGAGATGGTGGCCCACATTCCCGCCATCCTGGGCCTGGGCATCAAGATGGGAGCCGTGATGGAACTGATTCCGCGTATCACCAGCCTCTTCATCGAAGGCCTCAAGCCCATTGCCGAGGCCACCAAAGACCTGGTGAGCCGCAAGTTCAAGAACTCCGCCGGCATCAATATCGGCATGAGCCCGGCACTGGTGATTGGCCATCCCACCACCCTGGTGGTGAGCCTGCTGCTGATTCCCTGCACCCTGCTGCTGGCCGTGGTGCTTCCGGGGAACGAGTTCCTGCCGCTGGCCTCGCTGGCGGGCATGTTCTATGTGTTCCCGGCCGTACTGCCCGTCACCAAGGGCAATGTGGTGAAAACCTTCCTCGTGGGCTTGGTGGCCCTGACCGTGGGCCTGTACTTCGTGACCGACCTGGCTCCCTGGTTCACCCTGGCGGCGCAGGATGTGTATGCCCGCACCGGCGACACCGCCGTGGCCATCCCCGAGGGCTTCCAGGGCGGTGCGCTGGACTTTGCCTCTAGCATCCTGAGCTGGCTTATCTTCCACCTGGTCCACGATTTCAAGTGGGTGGGCAGCGCCATCCTGGTGGCCGGAACCACCGTCATGGCCATTATTAACCGCCGAAGAATAATCAAAGCATCCTATGAAAAAAATAATTAGCATGGCAGCCTTGCTGCTTACGACTCTTGCTATGAGTGCACAGACAAAATACACTATTCAGACGGCCTGCCATCCGGCCGACGTGAAAGGCTATGACACCGAGACGCTCCGCGAGCGTTTCATGATGAGTGAGGTGATGGTGGCCGATGAAATCCGCCTCACCTATTCCCTCTACGACCGTTTCATCTTTGGCGGCGCCGTTCCGGCCACGAGGACGCTGAAGCTGGAAACAATAGACCCGCTCAAGGCCCCGTATTTCCTTTATGGCCGCGAGCTGGGCATCATCAACATCGGCGGTGAGGGTATTGTGACGGTGAACGGAAAGGACTACGTGCTCAAGTTCAAGGAGGCCCTGTACGTGGGGCGGGGGAATGAAGAGGTGCTCTTCAGGAGCAAGGATGCCGCCCACCCGGCCAAGTTTTACCTGAACAGCGCCACGGCCCACAAGGCTTACAAGACGCAGCTTATCACCATCGACGGCCGCAAGGGCTCGCTCAAGGCCAATTCCTTTGCCGCCGGCAAGATGGAAGACTCCAATGACCGCGTGATTAACCAGCTCATCGTGAACAATGTGCTGGAAGAAGGTCCCTGCCAGTTGCAGATGGGCCTGACGGAGCTCAAGCCCGGCAGCGTCTGGAACACCATGCCCGCCCATACCCATGCCCGCCGCATCGAAGCCTACTTCTACTTCAATGTGAGCGAAGGCAATATGATTTGCCATCTGATGGGGGAGCCGCAGCAGGAACGGGTGGTGTGGCTGGCCAACGAGCAGGCCATCATGAGCCCGGAATGGAGCATCCACGCCGCCGCCGGCACTTCCAACTACATGTTCATCTGGGGAATGGCCGGTGAAAACCTGGACTATTCAGATATGGATAAAATTCCTTATACGGAAATGCGTTAGGCTTCCTGAATCGCTTTCCGGAACATTTCCAGCAGCGCATCCACGGATTTACGAATGTCGTAATTGTCCATGTGCGCTGCATATTTTTTGCCCATTTCCCAGCGCTCTTCGGGGTGGGCGAGCCAGTAGTCGATGCGCTGCGCCAGGGCTTCCGGATTCTGCTCCGGGAAGATGCTGCGGCCGTCCAGGGCAAACTGCGAGGTGCCGCTGTATCGGCCTTGGGCTATGACGGGAACAGCGCCCTGCTGCATGGCTTCCATGATGGAGAGACCTTCCACCTCCACGGTGGCGCAGTGGACGCAGAGGTCTGCCTCGGCAGCCAGTTTCCTGAGGCCGTCACGGTCCAGGAAGAAGAACTCCGGCTCATAGCCAACGATACCCTTCTTGTAAAGTTTGTGCGCTTTGCGCTTGATACTCCGTGTTTGTGGGCCCAGCCCGGCGAACTGGAGCTGGATGCGCCCGGCAAAAGCGCTGTAGCGCATGGCTTCGAGGAGGGTGGGCTGGTCTTTTTCAATGGACAGGCGGCCGATATAGACCACCTTCAGGGGACGCTCGGTGCTGGTGTAGTCGGCCGGCATCTGGGCCGGCTTGATGCATTTGTCCGGCACCAGGCCGTTGGAAATAACCTGCGCCTTGGCACGGATGTGATAGCGGCGCAGCCGGTCCATCACGTTCTCCGTAGGGCACTGGATATAGTCTACGCGGTCCATGGTGTGTTTTTTCCATGCCCGCATGATAATGCGGTTGAGGCCTTTCCAATGCCGGAAGGGGCCGAAGTTGACCGTGATGTTCTCCGGATGCAGGTGATAGGTGAAGGTGACGGGCTTGCCCAGGGCGCGGGCAATGGGAATGGCTTTGTCCTCAATGACGAAGGGCTCTTCCAGGTGGACTACATCGGCCCAGGCGATGGCCTCTTCCATGAGCTTTTTGTCAGAAGCGGAGAAGCAGTATCCCTGCGCACTGATGATGGGCTGTACGAGGGGAAAAACGTATTCTTTGAGCAGGTAATCCGGCCGGACGGAAGGGTCCTTTTTGTTGGGCCCGGACATGACGCGAATCTCGTGGCCGCTTTCCTTGATATATTCCACCGTCCTTCTGGCACTGGACGCTAGACCATTCCCCGTTGTGTAGAGGTTGTTGAGAATAAAGAGGATTTTCATAGTTTAGTTTTCCTTGAAGATTCGCTGCATGAAATCTTTCAGTTCATCGGTCCAGCCGGGTTCCCAGTTATGCGAGCCGGGATAGCGGGCATACCCGTGGGGGTAACCGTTGAGCGACATGCGGTGATGCAGTTTGAGCGTGGCGGGACGCATCATGTCCCATTTGCCGGCATAGAGGTAAAAGACCTTGGGCGGGGCGGTCTCAAACTGCTTTTTCATTTTGCTTTCCAGCCCGCCGTAGAACTTGTGACGGGTGGCACTGGGATGGCCCAGGGCCCAGGTATAGGGCGACATGGCCCCCACGTAGCCAAACTCTCCGGGATAGTTGGCGGCAAAGAGGATGCTCTGGTAGCCGCCGATGGAAAGCCCGGCCACGGCCCGGTGCGCGGCGTCCGGCACGGTGCGGTAGAGGCTGTCCACAAACTGCACCACGTCCTTCATGAAGGCCGATTCCACAATGCCGTTCACCTCGAAAATGCTCTCGAAGGCGTCTTTGAAGCGGCCGCCGTCGTAGTCGTAGTCGTCGTTGTAGGAATTGACGTTGGGCATGATGACAATGCACGGAACGGCTTTCCCTTCCCGCCAGAGACTGTCGCAGGTCTGGTACACCTGTCCCTTCCGGATCCAGGTGGTCTCATAGCCGCGGGCTCCGTGAAGAAGGTACAGGACAGGATAGTGCCGATTGCTCTGGTAATAGTCGGCCGGGAGGTAGGCAATCAGGCGCCGCTTCGAGGGACCCTTTACGCTGCAAGTGTGAAAATGCTCTTCTACAATGCCCTGAGGGGTATAATCGGCCCTGATGGCCGGGCCAGGCAAATACGCTTCTGAGCTCTTCACTCGGACAATGCCGCATGAAGAGCTCAGGAGACAAAGGACTATAATGGGGAGTAATTTCCTCACTCTTATTCTGTTTCGGGGGCCATGGTGGTATAGACGTTGGTCACGTCTTCATCATCCTCCAGCAGACCGGTGAGTTTTTCCAGGGTGGCGCGCTGCTCTGCGGTCACTTCCTTCAGTTCCACGTTGGGAATCTGCTCGAAGCCGCCGGAGATGAGTTCGTAACCCTTTTCTTCGATGTATTTCTGGATTTGGCCGTAGGCGGTGTAGTCTCCGTAGATGGAGATTTCCACGGTCACGTTCTCATCCTCGTCTTCCACTTCCTGCTTGAACACTTCCTCTGCGCCGAAATCAATGAGCTCGAGCTCCAGCTCGTCCACGTCGATGGGCTTGGCAGGGTCTTCCTTGAGGCGGAACACGCATTTGTGGTCGAACATGAAGGCCACGGAGCCGCTGGTCTGGAGGGAACCGCCGCACTTGGTGAAATAGCTGCGCACGTTGGCCACGGTACGGGTGTTGTTGTCCGTAGCGGCCTCCACGAGGTAGGCGATGCCGAAGGGGCCGAAGCCTTCGTAGACAATCTCCTTGAAGTCGCCGGTCTTGGCCTCGGTGGCCTTCTTGATGGCACGCTCGATGTTTTCCTTGGGCATCTGCTCGGACTTGGCCTCTGCGATAAGGGCTCGCAGACGCGGGTTGCCGGTTACCTCGGCTCCGCCCTGCTTCACGGCGATGGTGATTTCCTTGCCCAGCTTGGTGAAGGTTTTGGCCATGTGGCCCCAACGCTTCATTTTCCGCTCTTTGCGGAACTCAAATGCTCTTCCCATATTACTTGGCGCTTTCTATGCGGGTGATGTACTTGTCAATTTCCATGGCCTCGGGAGCGTTGCCCCACTCGTTTTTGATTTCCTTATAGAAGGAAAGGGCCTTGGCGCTGTCTCCCAGGGCTTCGGCGGCAATGCCGGCCTTCATGAGGTAGGCGGCGGAGAGGGCGTTGCCGGACGTTTTGGCCGCCTTCTGGAACCACTTCACAGCCTCGGCATAGTTTTCAAGGTCTGCGTTGGCGTCGCCGATGCAGGCCTGGGCCTTGGCCAGCATGATGGGATCCTTGCCGTCGTACTTCTTGAGGTAGGAGATGGCTTCCTCGGGGGCTCCGGTCTGGAGCTTGGCGATGCCGGCATAGAGATAGACGGACTCAGCGGCCTTGGAACCGTACTGCTTGATGATGTCTTCGAAGCCAAGGGCGTTGTCGTCTCCGCTGAGGGCCAGTTCGTATTCACCGGACAGGAACCACTGTTCGGCCTGGGCCATCTGGTCCGTAGCCTGGGTTTTCTTAGGCTGCAGGATGAAACGGTTGTAGGCCATAATGGCCGCGGCAATCACGAGGACGCCGATAACGATGCCGTAAATGAGATTTCCGTAGGTCTTGAAAAATTCCTCGGTCTTGGAAACGGCCTCAACAACGTTCTGTTGACGCACTTCCTCTTCGTTCTTTGTAATTTTTGCCATATCTAATTGTTTCTTTATTGCTTTTTTGAGCCTGCAAATTTAGGAAAAATATTATATATTTGCAATCGAAATCTAAGTGACAAGATGCCTGCCTTGAAGAAAATAGTGGTGAAGGATTTCCGGAACATCGAATTCCAGGAATTGTCGTTCTCTCCCAACGTGAACTGCATCAGCGGAAACAACGGGGAGGGAAAGACCAACCTGATGGACGCCATCTATTATCTTTCCATGACCAAAAGCGCCTTCCCGGCCCCCGACAGATACAATTTCCGCTATGGGACGGAGGGTTTTACGGTGGCCGGCACCTATGCCATGGAGAACGGGCTGGAGTCACGCGTCTCCATCCAGGTTAAGGAGGGGGAGAAGAAGCTCATAAGGGACGACAAACCCTGCCCCCGCCTGGGAGAGCATATCGGCCTTCTGCCCGTTGTGATGGTGTCTCCCGGGGATATCGGCCTGGTAAACGAGTCCGGGGAAGAGCGGCGGAGGCTCTCCAATGCCGTCCTTTCCCAGATGGACCGCGAGTATCTGGCCGCGGTGCAGAGCTACAACCGCCTGCTGCTGCAGCGCAACAAGATTTTGAAAGATTTTCAGGCCGACGCCTCCCTCTTGGATGTCCTGGACGAGCGGATGGCCCCCCTGGCGGAGCGGATTTCCAGCAGCCGCCGCCGCTTTGCCGAAGACATGAAACCCATCGTAGGGGAGTATTACCGCCTCATTTCCGGCGGGGGAGAGAGCGTCTCCATCAGCTACAAGGCCGATGCCTTCCGCCCCAACCACGAGAAGGACTTCCTCCTGCACTATACCTCCTCGGGCCCCCAGAGGGACGATTTCCTCTTTACCATGGACGGCCATCCCATCCGCAGGGCCGGCAGCCAGGGGCAGCAGAAAAGTTTCCTGGTAGCCCTCAAGTTTGCCCAGTATGAGATTATGAAGCGCTCCTACGGCTTTGCGCCCATGCTGCTTTTGGATGACGTCTTTGACAAGCTGGACTATACCCGCATCTCCAACCTTATCTCCATGGTGGCGGGGCAGGACTTCGGCCAAATCTTCATCACGGACACAGATCAGGAGCGCCTGAGGGGCATTGTGGACAGGCTCACGGAAGACCGGGCGTACTTTGAAACCCGGAAAGGCGCCTTTACCCGCGCAGATTAGAGAGTATGGCCGATCCCGTACGCATACATCGGAAAGAGCCGGTGAGCATGGATGCCCTGGTGAAGGAGTATATCAAGTCCATGAAACTGTCCATGGGGCTCAACACCCAGCGCATCTTCGCCGCCTGGGACGCCTGCTCGGGCGCGGCGCCCTTTACCCTCAAGCGCTTTTACCGCGGGGGGAAGCTCTACATTACGCTGTCCTCTTCCGTGATCCGGAACCAGCTGTATTTCCAGAAGGATGAGCTGGTGAAAAAGATGAACGCCTTTTTGTCTAAGGATGAGCTTTTTACGCAGGATGACCGGACGGTCAGCTTTATCGAGGAACTCATTCTTCGTTAGCTGTGTGCGGGAAAAGGGCTTGGTTTAGGAAAAAATTACTATATTTGTAGGAATATATACGCATACGTACCCATGAACAGATTGCTGGACGCCCACTGTGAACAGATTCTTCAGGAATACCGGGATAACCTTCCCGAGTTCCGGAAGCAGGCGCAGGCCATTCAAGAAACCCTGCGGGCCACCCTGGACAAGGCCGGCATCATTGTCACCAGCATCGAGTCGCGGGTAAAGACGGAGGATTCCCTGGCCGGAAAGCTGGAGCTCAAGGGCGCCAAGTATAAATCTCTGGCCGATATCACGGACATCGTGGGGCTCCGCGTCATCACCTATTACAGCGAGGATGTGGACAAGGTGGCATCGGCCGTAGACCGTCTTTTCGACATAGACTGGGAGAATTCCGTAGACAAGAGAAAGCTCCTGGAAATAGACACCTTCGGCTATCTGTCGCTGCATTACATCTGCTCCAAAAAGGGTTTCGGATACCGTTTCGAGATTCAGATGAGAACCATCCTGCAGCATGCCTGGGCCAACATGAACCACGACACCGGCTACAAGAGCGGCGTGGAAATCCCCACCTATTACCGGCGCAGCCTCAGCCGCATGGCCGGCCTGCTGGAACTGGTGGACGAGGAGTTCAGCCGCATCCGCGTGGAACTGGCCGATTATCGCCGCAAGGTGCAGGCGCTGGTGGCCTCCGGCAACCTGGACGACGCCCCGCTGGACCTGGAGACTTACCGCAGTTTCCTGGAGATGGAGCCCTTCGACCGGCTCAACCGGAACATCGCCGGTATCAACCAGGCGGAAATCCAGCAGGTGTCGCTCCTGCCTTATCTGGAAGTGTTCCAGTTTCTGGAATGCAAAACCCTTGGGGACGTTGACCGGCTCATTAAGGAATGTTCGGACGGAGCCTTCCAGCTGGCTTCCTATCAGATGGCCCTCACAGATTTGGACATCATTTCCTCTTCCGTGGGGCCCCAGAACCTGTGTATTGCCCGTATCCTCAAGCAGGGAGGCGGCAGCGCCGGTATCAAAAAGATGTTCGACATCCTGAACGGCCCTTCCGACAGCAATGGGATGATGGCCGAGCTCCTGCTGGAGCAGGCAAAAGATTTACCCTTCATGAACGAAAAAAGCCATGGAACCCATTAAAATCTCCCTAAAGGATTACAAACTCTTCGGCGGTGGCGCCAACGGAGAAAGCTACGACTGCATCTCGGACCCAGGCCTGATGCTCAAACTGTATTTCCCGGGCAAGATACAGCAGCCTCTGGACGAGATGCAGCTGGCCCGCAAAGTGTATGAGCTGGGCATTCCCACGCCGGAACCGGGAGAATATGTAGTGACAGAGGACGGCCGCTACGGCATCCGTTTCCGCCGCATTCCCGGGAAGGTGTCGTATTCCCGCGCCACGGGGGACCACCCCGAAAAGGTGGGCCAGTATGCCCATGAGTTCGCCCGGATGTGCCTGGACCTTCATGCCGTCCATGTGGATACCACCCAGTTCGAGAATGTGAAAGACCGTTATTACAGGCTACTGGAGGAAAGTCCCTTTTTTACTTCCGCGCAGAAGGACAAAATGGGTAAGTTTATTGCCGACGTGCCGGACGAGGATACGGCCATCCACGGAGACCTCCAGTTCAGCAATGCCATCTTTGCCGGTGACAAGCGTTATTTCATAGACCTGGGAGATTTCTGCTACGGCAACCACCTCTTTGATGTGGGCATGGTCTATCTTTGCACCAACCTGAGCTCAGACGAGTTCATCCGCGAGACTTTCCACATGCCCAAGTCCCTGGCCATCCAGTTCTGGAAGTGTTTTGTCCCCGCCTACTTCGGCGAAGGCACCACGGTGCAGGAGGCCGAGGAACTGATTCAGCCTTATGCCGGCCTCAAAACCCTGATTGTTGAGCGGGATACGCGCTGCCCCATGCCGGAAATGCGTGTAGCCCTCGCTTCTATTTTGGATTAAAGATGTTTACGATAGGACTTGACGCTGGCAACTTGATGTTGCTCCTTTCCATTCTGGTCTTTGTGGCGGTGCTGTCCAACAAGATCGGAACCCGCTTCGGCGTCCCTTCCATGCTGGTATTCCTGCTGGTGGGCATGGTGGCCGGGCAGGACGGAATCGGCCTCAAGTTCGACAATCTGCACCTGGCCGAGTTCATGTGCCACCTGGGCATGACGGTAATCCTGCTCACGGGCGGCCTGGAGACGGAAATGCATGAAACCCGTCCTGTGCTCAGGCAGGGAATCCTGCTTTCTACCCTGGGTGTGCTTATCACCATCGGCCTCACAGGTGCGTTTATCTATCTGGTTGCCGGAAAAACCATCGGCCCGGAGGGAACCACCCTGCTGGGAGCCCTGCTGGTAGCCGCCGTCCTGGCCTCTACGGATTCCACTTCCGTGTTCAACATCCTCAGGAGCAAGCGTTTACAACTCCGGGAAAACCTGGGCCCCATGCTGGAGTTGGAATCCGGCAGCAATGACCCTATGGCCTATGTGTGCACCATCATCCTGGTGAAACTGGTCAACGGCGGGCTGGAAGTGGAGGCGGGGGGACAAATGGCCGGAGCCACCGCATTTATGGTTGCCCTGGTGCTGGTTTATCAGGTGGCCATAGGCCTCGTAGTGGGCTACCTGGTGGGCCGCTTCTCCAAATGGGTGCTGGGCAGGATAAACCTCAATTCCAGCCCGCTGGTGAGCATCCTGATTCTGAGCCTGGCCTTCTTCTCCAACGGTATCGCCTCCCTGGTGGGCGGAAACGGCCTGCTGGCCCTGTATGTGTCGGCCATCATGATAGGCAATTCCCCTACGCTTCCCCAAAAGAAGGAAGTGCTTAAATTCTTTGACGGGATTTCCTGGCTTTCCCAGCTCCTGATGGTGCTGATGCTGGGTCTGCTGGCCCATCCTTCCCAGATGCCCAAGGTGCTGGTTCCGGCCCTCCTTATCGGCCTTTTCATGATGCTGGTGGCCCGTCCGGCTGCCGTATTCATTTCTCTGATCGGCTTCCGCAAGCTTCCCGTGAGGGCCAAGCTCTTTACTTCGTGGGTGGGCATCAAAGGGGCCGGCCCCATCCTCTTCGCCCTGTATACCGTTGTGCACGAGGTGGGCGGTTCCGATATTATTTTCAATATCGTGTTGGTCATCACGCTCATGTCTCTCCTTACCCAGGGCATGACGCTTCCGCTGGTGGCCAGATGGCTCAATCTGAGCATCGACGAGGACCCCCAGGTGGAAACCTTCGGCCTGGACCTTCCGGAAGAGATGGGCATGATGAGAGACCATATCGTGGCCCCGGAAGACCTTCAGAGGGGGGAGACGCTGCGGGATTTGCACCTGCCGCACGGTATCCGCGTGATTATGGTCAAGCGCCGGGAGAAATTCATTGTGCCGCACGGCTCGCTTAAGCTGGAGCCGGAAGACCACCTGCTTATTTTAATGGGAGATACGGAGGATTAGAATATGGAGGTGGATAAGAGAAAATGGTTCCGGATTTTTCTGGTGTTTGTGGCGGCCGCCATTCTGGAGGCTACCTCCATCCTCCAGTTCCGGGAACTGTACAATACCTCCAAGCAGGCTGCCCGCAAGACGGCGGAGCACATCCTGACCACCAGCCGCTTCGCCATTCTGGATGTGGTGGAACAGGCCGAACAGGCCGTCCGCGACAATATGTGGATTGCCCGCTGGTGCCTGGAGTATCCGGACAGCCTGGGCAGCGTATCGGCCCGGATTGTAGAGAACAACAAGGCCATTTCCGGCTCCACGATAGCCCTGGTCCCCGGCCACAGCAAGAAGTTCCCGCTTTGGGCTCCCTACGCGCATCAGAACGGGGACAAGGTGGAGATTACCTCGCTGGCTACGCCGCAGTACGATTATCCCGCCCACCCGTGGTTTACCAAGGCCCTGGAGAATGAGAACGGTTACTGGAGCGAGCCGTATTTGGATGAAGGGGGCGGCAATATCATGATGACCACCTACTCCATGCCCGTGAAAGACGAGGACGGAGTGAATGCAGCCGTCATCACGGCCGATATTTCCCTGGACTGGCTGTCCGAGCATGTGGGCAAGATAGACTCATACGACGACTCTTTCAGTATCCTGGTAAGCCGCGATGGCCTGCTGATGGTGGCCCCTTCGGACAGCATCTCCATGAAAAAGCATCTGGACGACCAGGAAAGCCTTTTCCAGGACCGGAAGCACTATCTGGAGCTGGAGGAAGGGCTGATGGGAAACAAGACGGGTGAGGTGGCCATCAAGGGCCGCCGTGACACCTATCATGTCTATTATTCGCCCATCGAGCGCACGGGCTGGTCCATGGCCGTGGTATTCCCGGAGAAGGAGATATACTGGGACGTGCGGCAGCTGGGACTCATGGGTGCCTTCCTGCAGATTCTGGGCCTGCTGATGCTGTTTTTCATCCTGCGGGCCATGGCCAGAAGCTGGATAGACTACCAGAAGGCCAAGGATATCGAGGAGCACATGGAAAGCGAGCTCCAGATTGGACGGGACATCCAGATGTCCATGATTCCCAAGAACTTCTCTTTCCCGGAGCGTACAGATTTGGACATATCGGCCACCATTGTGCCGGCCAAGCAGGTGGGGGGAGATTTATATGACTTTTACATACGGGACGAAAAACTCTTTTTCTGCATCGGCGACGTGGCCGGCAAGGGTGTCCCCGCTTCCTTGGTGATGGCGGTGACGCGCAGCCTGTTCCGGAACATATCGGCCCTGGAAGACAGTCCCAAGGTTATTGTCGAAGGCATTAACCGGGGCATGTTCGACATGGCGGAGAACGAGATGTTCGTCACATTCTTCTGCGGCGTACTCAATTTGAAAGACGGCGTCCTGAATTATTGCAATGCCGGTCACAATCCTCCTCTGTTCTTTACGGACAGAATTGAGATGCTGCCGGTGCTCCCGAACATTCCTTTAGGAGTAGATTTTGGCATGGAATTCGAGGGACAGACCCTTCAGCTCCATTACGATGATGCAATTTATCTGTATACCGACGGCGTTTCAGAGGCCGAGAACGTGGACCATGACCAATATGGTTTGGCCCGCATGCAGGCGGTGCTTCATGAAAGGCGCAGCGCACAGGAGCATTTGGATGCCGTGATGGCATCCGTCCGCTCTTTTGTGGGAGAAGCGCCTCAGAGTGATGACATCACCATGCTCTTTATCCATTTCCTGAATAAAAAACAACGTACAGATGTTATGGAGAAACATTTGATATTACACAACGACATCCAGCAGATTCCTCAGCTGGCTGGGTTTGTTGAGGCTATCGCCGAGCAGAAGAATATTCCGCAGGCTATGACTATGAGTTTGAACCTGGCCTTGGAGGAAGCCGTTACCAATGTGATTCTGTATGCGTATCCGGAAGGAACGGACGGGCTGGTAGATCTTGAGGCTGTCTTGAGAGATGACAGTATTGAGTTCATCATCAGTGACAGCGGAAAAGCCTTCGATCCTACGGCCACTCCGGATGCCGACATTACCCTGGGGGTTGAGGAACGGCAGATTGGCGGTTTGGGTATTTTTCTTGTAAGGCAGATAATGGACAGCGTTTCTTACAAGCGTGAGAACGGCAGGAACATTTTACACATGACCAAAAAAATTTAAAACGATATGGAAGTATTTATTGAA
>CAMOKK010000020.1 GCA_946617545.1 uncultured Bacteroidales bacterium
CGCTGGACAGCGCTGCTTCCCCGCATACCCAGGCCCACCACGCCGATGCCCACATCCTCGATGGGAGGGGCGGCGAACTGAAGCATGTCCGTCTGGCCGACCGCCCGCGGCGGAACCGGAAGCCGGATAATTTGGGGCGCATTCTGACAGCCCAGCAGCAGGGCCGATGCCACAAGGAGGATTAAGGCTTTTCGCATATGTCTTTAAGTTTGACGGCTTGGAAGGTCATGTGGGCCTGGGAACTCTCATAGAGGATGCCCACGGTTTCTTTGTCTATCATGGTAAGGCAGGAATAGCCCCAGCCTGTTCCTTCGTCCAACAGGAGCTGGCGCGGCCAGCTGCGGCCGCCATCCTCGCTCAAGCGGACAGTGATGTTGCAACGCTCCTTGGGATGGGCCGGATTGGAGAAAAGAAGCAGGTCGCCGGCCTTGATGAGACTGGCCATGCACACCGGCTCCACCAGCTTGCCGTCGGAGACATGCGGCTCCCAGGTCTTGCCCAGGTCACGGGTCACATACACGGCCCGGCCGGTCTTGCGGTTGTCCCGCATGTTGAGCATGAGCACACCGGGCTCCACCTCCACCACCTGGGACTCCGTGGTATTCATCTTGGCATGTTCGTGCACGTGCCAGGTGGCGCCGCGGTCCTTGGAATAAATGATGCCGGCGGCCGGAGTACGGTCCGGTTCGGGCTCCTGGTGCTGGAACGGGACCACCAGGGTGCCATCGGCCATGGTGATGCCCCTCCCGGGGCCCTGGAAGGTGAAATTCCAGGCTTCCCGTTTCACCTGGCGCGTGATGCTCACCGGGGCCGACCAGCTGAGACCGTCGTCGGAAGAACGGGACATCATGAGCTGGGGGGTGGTCTCGGGGCCGAAGCCGCTCCCCGCCGCAAACCACTCATGTACACCGGGCTTGGTGCCGTGTGCCCAGGCCGAGAAAAGCAGGAGGTCTCCCGTTACCTCGTCCAGCACGATGCAAGGGTCTCCCATGCCGTTCTCTCCCTGGGGCTTGCCGCCCCACTCTCCCATGTCCTGTGCCACAATCATCGGCCCCCAGGTACGTCCACCGTCGGTGGAACGGCTCACGCCTACGTCGATGTCTTCCTGCAGGTCGAAGGAACTGTTGTGCCGGATGTCATAAACGGCCACCAGGGTTCCCTTATGAGTGGTAACCAGCCCGGGGATGCGGTAGGCGGCCACGCCGTCGTCCCCTTCCGTGCGCACAGAAACGGCCAGCCGATGCTCCCGGATACCGCTTTCCTCCACCTTGCAGCCCTTGGCTTTCACACGGAGCGAAAAGGGCTTGGTGAGGTCCTTGATGCGACTGCCGTCAATATTCACAAACAGCTGGCCATCCTTGACATAAGCATGCCGAAGGGCCTTGCCGGGAAGCCCCTTGGCCGTGATTTTCCACTCCGGAGACACGCTCTCCGAACAAGTGACAGAGGCAATGGCTACATCCTTGTCAAGCACCACCGGAATTTGCCGATGATGAATCTGTACCGTTACGGCCAGAAGTAAAGTCAAAAGAATATTCATAGTACACAAATATATCAATTTTTTTTGATTCTCCCACCCCGCACCGCTTTTTGGCTTGACAACTAAAACATTGACAGTGAATGAGTTGCCGAACATTTCTCGTTCAAAAATCGAACGAGAAATGTACCATAAGCTGCTATGAATCAATTGATTAGTTGTCAAGCCCAAGACACAAAAAAACGGCAACCGCGTCCTGCAGCTGCCGTTTTTGAACCTGATGTCCGAAGAAATTATTTCTTGCGGCTCTTGTATCTCTGATAGAACATATCCACACGACCGGCGGTGTCCACCAGCTTCACCTTGCCCGTGTAGAACGGGTGGGAAGTGTTGGAAATTTCCAGTTTCACCAGCGGGTATTCAACGCCTTCTACAGTGAGGGTCTCCTTGGAGGGAGCGCAGCTGCGGGTGACGAAGACGGTGTCATTGGACATATCCTTGAAAGCTACAAGACGGTAGGTTTCGGGATGAATTCCTTTCTTCATTTTACGTAAAAACTATAATTGTTAACAATTTTGGGCTGCAAAGATAGGAACAATTTTGCTCAATTCCAAAAGATTCTTCACTTCGTTCAGAATGACAGGTCCTATTTCATCCGATACGGGGCATCGTCGTACAGGAGATAGCGCTTGGCCTTGCGAATCCACTTCTGCTCTTCCAGCTTCACGTGCTCCTGCACCACGTCAAAGGAAATCTGCTCCTTCAGGTACGCCTCCATCACAGGATCGGCCAGCTTGGTGAAGAAGGCCGGCTCAAATTCGAAGGCCGAATAGTGCTCCCGGAACCAGCGCATCAGGTGCAGGGTGTGCAGGAGGCTGTGATAGGGTTCTCCGGGCAGCAGCATAATCTGGAAGCCGAAGCAGCGCTCCCCCGCGTATCGGCCGGCGGAAGGGGTGAAAGAGCAGGGCCTTAGCAGGGCTCCGTGCGCCTGGGGCAGCTCTTCCGGCCTCAACGGCTTGATGAAGGGCGCACCTATATATTCATAGGGCCGCGCCGTGCCGATGCCGGGGGTGATGGTGGTGTTGTTCCACAGGCCGCCGCCGCTGTAGAGGTAGGAGCTGAAGAGCCCCGGAATGTCGGAAGCCGGTGCAATGGTCCAGGGCATGAGCTGGCGGCTCTGGTCGGTGGCCATGGCCGATATCACATGAACGGGGAACCTGGCCCCTATCTCCGAGGCATACAGGTTCACCAGTTCACCCAGGGTGAGACCGTGCCGATGGGCCACTTTGGGGACGAACATCTCTCCGCTCACAGCCGGAATGGACCCCTCCACCACACGGCCGGAGGGGTTGATATGGTCTACGATGTACAGGGACGGAGCGTCCTCCCCCAGGAGCATGAGCATCTCCATGAGCTGCATCACGTCCTTGGTGTAGTTGAAATAACGCACGCCCACGTCCTGGATTTCCACCACCACGGCATCCAGTTCCCGGAGCTGGTCGCTTTCTATGGCAATATGGTTGGTGCCGGGGGTGAGCTCCGCCTCGCGGGGATTGAACACCACGGCCAGGTTGCCCCGCTCGCGGAAGATGTCCCACATCCATCGGCCCTTGCCCGTATCCCAGCAGCTGTGGGTGCAGAAACAGCCCACCTTGCCGTAGAGCAGGGCTTTGTCCAGCTGATCCTCCAGCGGGGTGGTTCGGAATGAGAACATCAGCCTTTGATGATTCTTTGGGCTACGGCGATAACCTCGTTGCCCAGGGCCTCGGCGGCCTGAGGGGTGGAGGCTTCGGAGTAGATGCGGATGATGGGCTCGGTGTTGGACTTGCGAAGGTGTACCCAGGTCTTATTGGCCTCGAAGTTGATCTTGACACCGTCGATGTCGTTGATGTTCTCCTTGGCGTAAATCTTCTTGAGCTCTCCCAGAATCTTGTCTATGAGGGCGCTGTCGCTGAGCTGAATCTTGTTCTTGGCAATGAAGTACTGCGGATAGGTTTTCTTGAGCTCGCTCACCTTCATCTTCTTATGGGCCAGGTTGCTCAGGAACAGGGCCACGCCCACCATGGCGTCGCGGCCGGCATGGATGGCGGGATAAATCACGCCTCCGTTGCCTTCTCCGCCGATGAGGGCGCCCACCTCGTGCATCTTGGTGGTCACGTTCACCTCTCCCACGGCGGCGGCGTAGTACTTGCCTCCGTGCTTTTCCGTCACGTCGCGAAGGGCCCGGGTGCTGGAAAGGTTGGAAACGGTGGCGATGGGCTTGCCTTCCTTCTGGGCGATTTCACAGAGGTAATCGGCCACGGAAACCAGGGTATATTCTTCCACGAAGGGCTCTCCGTTTTCGCAGATGAAGGCCAGGCGGTCCACATCCGGATCTACAGAAACGCCCAAATCGGCCTTTTCCTTAACTACCGTCTCGCAGAGGTCCACCAGGTTGGCGGGAAGGGGTTCGGGATTGTGGGCAAAGTCTCCGGTGGGGTTGCAGTTAAGGCCGATACACTTGACGCCCAGGCGTTTGAGCAGCCGGGGCATGATGATGCCGCCCACGGAGTTGACGGCATCCACCACCACGGTGAAATGCGCGGCCTTGACGGCCTCCACGTCTACGGCCGGCAGGGCCAGCACGGCATCCAGGTGCTTATCCGTGAAATCTTCCTCCTCGATGCTGCCCAGCTGGTCCACTTCGGCGAAGTTGAAATCTTCCTTTTCGGCCAGGTCCAGAACGGCCTGGCCTTCGAGGGCCGTGAGGAATTCTCCCTTGTCGTTAAGGAGCTTCAGGGCATTCCACTGGCGGGGATTGTGGCTGGCGGTGAGGATGATGCCGCCGTCGGCCTGGGCAAAGAGGACAGCCATTTCCGTGGTGGGGGTGGAGGCAAAGCCGCATTTCACTACGTCTATGCCGCAGCCGATGAGGGTTCCCACCACCAGCTGCTCCACCATGTCGCCGGACATGCGGGCGTCCTTGCCCACTACAATCTTATAGCGCTCCCCGTTGGGCCGGGGTTTGCGCTGAGGAAGGGTGGCGGCATAGGCCGCCGTGAATTTGACTACGTCGATGGGCGTGAGGGCGTTGCCGGGCTGGCCGCCGATGGTGCCCCGGATACCGGAAATGGATTTGATAAGTGTCATATTGTATAAGATTTTCTTCGTTTAATCCTGCAAAGTTATTAATTTTGCGGCCCAATTACAAATGAAACCATGAACGGATTCTGGACCATCCTTATGCTCATCTTCTCGAACGTGTTCATGACGTTCGCCTGGTATGGCCATCTCAAACTGCAGGAAATGAAAATTTCCACCGGCTGGCCGCTTATCCTCATCATTCTCTTTTCCTGGGGAATAGCCTTTTTTGAGTACTGCCTTACCGTGCCGGCCAACCGCATTGGCTTCCAAGGCAACGGCGGGCCCTTCAACCTGATGCAGCTCAAGGTAATCCAGGAGGTGATTTCCCTCACCATCTTCACCGTCATCGTCACCTTCCTGTTCAAGGGGCAGCCCGTCCAGTGGAACCATATCGCCGCCTTTTTCTGCATGATTTTGGCTGTTTTTTTTGTGTTTTTGAAATAAAAATTTGGAGATTCAGATTTTTGTTGTACCTTTGCACTCCCACATGCTGGGTTCGTATAACGGTTAGTACTCGAGATTCTCAATCTCGCAATAGGAGTTCGATTCTCCTACCCAGTACCAAAAGCGCCAGGATTGTACTCCCGGCGCTTTTTTGCTGAAATGGCACTTTTTGAGAACATAGTGAACGCCCGCGACCTGGGCGGCATCCGCATCGGCCATCAGGTGGTGCGGGAAGGCATGCTGCTGCGCACCGCCCACCTGCACGACGCCTCGGACGAGGATGTCCGCAGGCTGTCGGAGCACTACCGGCTGCGGCGCATCTTCGACTTCCGCTCCTACCCGGAGGCATCCCTGCAGCCGGACCGTCCCGTTCCGGGCGCCGAATACCTGATGCTCCCCACCCTGGACGTATCGGCCGAACAGCAGACGGGCGAAGCCATGCCGGAAGAGATGTGGGTGAACCTGGAAAAGCACATCGTACGCCTCTCCTTCATGAAAATGTTCCAACAGAAGGCCCGCGAGCTGTACCCCTCCCTCATCCTGAGCGAATTCTCCCAGCTCCAGTATGCTTCCTTCCTGAACCTGATCCTGGAAACGGAAGAGGGCGCCGTCCTCTGGCACTGCTCGCAGGGAAAGGACCGCACGGGCATTGGCGCCGCCCTCATCCTGGGGGCCCTGGGGGCCGACAGGGACACCATCATCCGGGACTTCGACCGTTCCAACGACAGTTATCGGCCCTTGGTGGAAAAACTTTGTGCCGATGTGGAAGCGGCCGGCGGCGGAGAGGATGAAAAAGAGGTAATCCGCGCCTTCATGGGCGTGAGCGTGAGGAATTTCTGCCATGCCCTGGATGTCCTGGAAGCCAACTGGGGCTCCATCCCCGGCTATCTGGACGAGCAGATGGGCATAGACGAGGGAGACTTGGCGAAACTCCGCGCCCGATACCTGGAGCCCTGCGCAAAATGAGAAAAAAATTAGTACCTTTGTCGCATGAACAGCGACAGCCCCTTTTCCACTGAAAGCCGTCAGAGAAACCTAAGCAGTCCCGACCAGATTGGGACCGTCCTCAAAATAACGGCCCTGCCCACGTACCTGCTCGCCTTTACCGTCCTGCTGCTGATAGGCGCCTTCTTTGTCTGGGGCTTCCTGGGCACGGTTTCGGACAAGGTCTATTACAGCGGCGTGGTATTCCCCCTCCAAGGGACTTCCGACGTCTCGCTTCCCAACAAAGGCATGATCCGCACCATGTTCGTGCATGGCGGAGACCACGTTACCCGTGGGCAGACCGTGGCCCTGGTCTCCGTGGGAGACAGCTACAGCATCCTTACCAGCACGGTGGAGGGCACCGTGATAAGCACCAAGGTGGACAACGAACCCTTCGAGGCCTTCGAGCCCATCCTGAGCGTGGTGGACGGCATGGACCCCCGGAGCGGGAAGGCCATGCTCATCGCCTACGTGGACAACGCCGGCCAGCGGCACATCAAGGAAGGCATGGGCGCCCAGGTTTGGCCGGAAAACGAAAAAAGGGACGAAATAGGCTATGTGAGGGGCCGCATCACCCGCATTGACCGCTACCCCGTGGCGGCCGATGTGGTGCGCCAGACCCTCCGGAGCGAAGAAATGGCCGACAGGCTCCTCACCGCCGGGACCACGATGTACCAGGTGAACATCGAGCTGTTCACCTCGGCGGAGAATCCCGCCGAGTACGACTGGTCCTTCGGAGAGCCGGACGACGTGAACATGAATATCGGCACCTATTGCTCGGTCCTGACGGAAACCCGTCGCCGGAGCATGTTCCGCTATCTGTTTGACTCGGCCCGGACGCGCTTCCGCGCCGTAAAACTGCGCCTGGAATGAAAAACAACGGCACAGTGGCCCTGGTCCTGCGCTTCATGCGGGGCAGCATGGGCTTTTTCGGAGTCACGTTCCTGCTGCTGATCGGGGACATGGCCTCCCATGTGCTGCCGCCGTTCTTTCAACAGGTTTTCACGGACAACATCATCACGCAGAAGAACCCGGAGTGGTTCACGCCCCTGATGATTTTCTACATCCTGCTCTTTGTACTGGAACTGGTGATGTGGCTGCTGCTGAACCCCCTGCGCAAGAGGGAGTTCGCCAAGCTGGGCATCAACGCGTCGTCCCGCTACGTGATCAGCCTGCTCAAACTGCCCATGGATGCCATCGACCGTTTCTCGGCCGGTGAGCTGGCCGCCCGCTACTCCGGCATCAAGAAGATTGGCACCACCATGGACCACCTTTCCTTCGCCCTGGTGCTGGTGGTGCGGCCGGTCCTCTGCGCCTGGCTGCTCATGATGTACAGCTGGAAACTGGGCCTGGTGGTCATTCTCTCCATGCTCTCGCTGCTGGCGGTGATGCGCCTCACGGCCAAGTCCATCAAGAAGAAAGCCCGGGGTTCGGAAGTGACGGACGCCCGGCTGCAGGGAGTCACCACCACCGGCATCAAGAACATAGAGACCATCAAGTCCATGGGCGGCGAGCGCATCTTCTTCTCCAAGTGGGAAGAGGCCTATGTAAACGCCCTCAACGCCCGTGTACGCACGGCGTCCGGCGCCATGACCACGGGTTCCCTCCCCCTGCTGGTGCTGAACTTCTGCAACGCCCTCATCCTCTGCCTGGGTGCCTGGTACATCCTGCAGGGAGAACTTACTCCGGGTATGCTGCTGGCCTCCCAGGCGCTGGCGGTGAGCATCAACTTCCCCATCAATTCGTTCATATCGGCCACCCAGGAGCTCTTCCGCTCCCATGCGGCCATGGAACGCCTGGAAGAGGTGGAAGAGGCGGCCCGGGGCCGGGAGCTGGTGATTCCGGATCCGGAGTCCCTGCCGGACAGCAACAAGCTTACGGGAGAGGTGGAACTGCGGAACGTCACCTTCGGCTACGACCGCAGCCAGCCGCCGGTGCTCCGGAACTTCTCCCTCACCATCCATCCCGGGGAAAGGGTGGCCTTCGTGGGCTTCTCCGGCTGCGGAAAAAGCACCATCGCCAAGCTCATCTCCGGCCTGTACGAGCCCTGGGAAGGCGAAGTCCTGCTGGACGGCATCCCCGTGCAGCAGGTGAACCGGGCGGTCAAGAACAATTCCCTCTCCGTGGTGAACCAGGACATCACCCTCTTCGAGGGCACCATCGAGGACAATATCAAGATGTGGGACAGTTCCATCGAGGACTTCTCCATGGTATTGGCGGCCAACGACGCCCAGATCCACCAGGACATCGCCAACCGGCCGGGCGCCTACCAGTCCCTGCTCAGCGAGAACGGCAAGAACTTCAGCGGCGGACAGCGCCAGCGCATAGAGATTGCCACGGCCCTGGCCAAAGACCCCACCATCCTCATCATGGACGAGGGCACATCGGCCCTGGACCCCAAGACCGAAGACCTGGTGATGCAGCATGTGGGGCACCTGGGCATCACCACCATCCTGATCGCCCACCGCCTGAGCACCATCCGGGACTGCGACTGCATCTACGTGATGGAGCGCGGCCAGGTGCTGCAGAAAGGCACCCACGAGGAACTCCTGCAGCAGGAGGGGCTGTACAAAGAACTGATGAAATACGCCTGAGCCATGAGTAATCTTTTGTTCGACCAGCTGGTTCAGCGCATTGAAGGAGACCGGAAGGCCCTCAACGAGGCTTCCGAGGTGTTCCGCGGCATGATTGACCGCAAAACCTGGCTGCGGCTCACGCACCAGCGGGATATTCCGGTGGATATCAGGCGGCTGGAGGAGATTTTCTACCAGCAGCAGATTTTCTTCCGCCAGATCAAGCTGGACGGCCCGTGGTGGAACCGCTGCAGCGGCAAGGTGCTGGCCTTTACAAAGGAGGGAGACATCCCCGTCATCCTGGCCCCGCGTTTTGCCGATTATGCCTTCCTGGACCCCAAGAGCGGCAAAAACTGCCGGGCCTCCAAGGACGGCGACCTGCTGAAGCCGGAAGCCTTTTCCCTCTGCTATCCCCTGCCGGAAGGGAAGCTCACCACCGTCTCTTTCCTGAAATATGCCCTGCTGCAGCTGAGCGTCTACGACTATCTCTGTGCCCTCCTGGCCTGCCTGGGCGTGGTAATCCTCACCATGGTGACGCCCTACATCTGCAAGCTGCTGTTCAACGAGGTCATCCCTTCCGGAGACTCGGCCCAGCTGCTGCCCATCGCGGTGCTGCTGTTCAGCGCGGCGGCCGGACTGGTGATGGTGCAGCTTTCCCGCAACTTCCTGGTGGTGCGCATGAAGGACAAGACGGAGTATGCGCTGCAGGCCCCGCTGATGACGCGCCTGCTGGCCCTGCCCACCACTTTCTTCAAGCGCTTCGCCCCGGGAGACCTTTCCAACCGGGTGCTCTCCGTGGTGAGGCTGTTCACCCAGCTCTCCGAGGACATGCTCTCCACCATCCTCTCCCTGGCGTTCACCGTGGTCATGTTCATCCAGTTCTTCACCTACGGCGGTCCCCTGCTGTACACGGGCATCCTGGTGCTGGGGGTGTACATGCTGGCCATCTACAGCGTGTACTATTACCGCAAGAAAGTGCAGGACAGCGCCAACGCCAGCGCATCCAAGCTCACGGGCCTCATCTACAACCTGGTGGCCGGAGCCCAGAAAATCCGCACCAACGGGGCCGAAATCAGGGCCTTCAAGCACTGGGCGGTGGCCTATGAGCCCTCCGAGCCCTACAGCAGCCGCTATCCCGCCATGTTCACCATCGGCAACTCCCTCAGCTACAACGCCCGTCTGCTGCCGCTCATCGTGACCATGCTGGCGGCCTGGCACTACGGGCTGGGCCTGTCGGACTACATTGCCTACTGCAGCGTCCTCACCCTGGCCACCCAGGCCATCGAGAACTTTGAGCGCATCACCAAGGACGTAGCCCTGCTGGGGCCGGAGCTCAAGCTGTGCACCCCCATCCTGGAGGCCGAATCAGAGACGCAGGCCGGCACCGAGCTGCTGCAGAGCGTGAGCGGAAACATCTCCATCAACGGTCTCAAGTTCCGCTATTCCCCGGACATGCCGTACATCTTCGACGGCCTGGACCTGCACATCCATCCCGGAGACTACGTAGCCCTGGTGGGCCCTTCCGGCTGCGGCAAGAGCACGCTGGTGCGCCTGCTGCTGGGCTTTGAAAAGGCCGAGAGCGGCTCCATCTTCTACGACGAGCACAACCTGGAAGACGTGAACCTGCCCAGCCTGCGCCGCTATTGCATGAGCATCTGCCTGCAGGACGGCCAGCTGGTGGAAGGGACCGTACGGGACAACATCCTCTTCGGCAACGACTGGTACGACGACGGGGAAGTCTGGGAAGCCGCCCGCATGGCCGCCCTGGACAAAGACATCGAAGGGATGCCCCTGGGGCTGGAGACGCCCATATCGGCCGACGGGCAGGGCGTATCCGGCGGGCAGCGCCAGCGTATCCTGATGGCCCGCGCCCTCATCCGCAAGCCCGACATTATCTTCCTGGACGAGGCCACATCGGCCCTGGACAACATAAGCCAGCATGTGATTACCGAAAACCTGGCCCGGATGAAATGCACCCGCATCACCATCGCGCACCGCATGAGCACCATCCGGCAGTGCAACCGTATCATCGTGTTAAACGAAGGGAAGGTGGCCGAGGACGGCAGCTACGACGAGCTCCTGGCCAAGGGCGGCCTTTTCTCTGAAATCATTAAACGCCAGACCGTATGAAAAAGGGCTTGATGCTATTCCTCCTCCTCTGCGGAGCCTCCCTCCTGAGCCGGGCCCAGAGCCTGGAAGAGGTGATAAGGCTGGCCCAGGACAGCACCGTCACGGCTTTCCAAAGCCGATATGAATGGGAATCGGCCCAGGCCCGGAACGCGCAGTTCGAAGCCCTTCGCAAGCCCCAGCTGAACCTTCACTTCAAGCCCAACTACTACCGGATGATTATCGACCCGTTCCGGGACTATGTGTATCTGCGCAACTTCGACCGCTTTTCCGCATCGGCCCAGCTGATGCTCACCCAGAAGGTGCTGCCCTTTGGCGGAGACGCCTATGTGGGCACCCAGGCCCTCTGGAGCGAATATTTCACGCGGGACAACCAGAACCGGCCGCGGGACTTCGTGGCCACGCCCCTCATTGTCGGGTACCAGCAGGCGCTGCTGGGATACAACCCCTTCCGCTGGGAGAAAGCCGCGGAAGACCAGCGCTTAGAGGCCGCCCGCAAGGAATACAGCACCCGCCTGTACCTCATTGCCGAAGAAAGCGCCAAGCGCTATTTCCGCCTGGTATGCGCCCAGGGCCGCGTGGACATGTGCGAGCGCACCCGCAGGACGGCCGATACGCTCTACGCCATCGCGAAGGAGAAGGCGGGCATCGCCATGATAACCCTGGCCGAGCTCCGCTCCCTGGAGCTGCAGCGGCTCAATGCCACCAATGCGCTGCTGTCGGCCCGGAATGAAGAAAAACTGGCCCGGGAATCCCTGGCGGCCTATCTGCGGGTTGACGAAAGCTTCTTCCGGGACGAGCGCCTGGAGATTCCCACCCGCACCCGGGAAATCCGGCTCACGCCGGAGGACGCGCTGCAGCTGGCCCGCAGCGGCAGCCCCGTGGTGCAGCAGCGGCAGACCGCCCTCACCGAAGCCCGCGGCCTGCAGGAAAAGGCCCGCAAGGAGCGGGGCGTCAAGGTGGGCGTGGACCTGAATATCGGCATGCAGCAGATTAACGACCACTTCCTGGGTGCCTACAAAAATCCGCAGTTCTATATGCTGGGAGCCGTCACCCTCACCGTTCCGCTGCTGGACCACGGGGCCGCCCGGAAGGGACATGCCGCCGCAGCAGCCTGGCAGGAGCGTCAGGAGCAGGCCCTCCGCGAGGCCGAACGCGCCCTTCAGGAAGACGTGCTCACCACCCTGGAAAACCTCCGTTCCCATGAGCAGCTGCTGCAGATGACACAGGAAGCCGTGGCCATGGCCGATGACGTGTTCGAGCTCACGGCCGAGAACTACGCCAACGGCCTCTGCGACATCAACACCTACTCCCTGGCGCAGACCCGGCGGGACAACGCCTACAACCAGCACCTGACGGCGCTGGCCGGTTACTGGACCACTTACTATCATTTATTAACCCTCACGCAGCATGAATAGGCATCTTCCCCTCCTTGTTCTCCTGGCACTGGCATCGTGCCACTCCCGCGTATCGGCCCCGGCGCCTCCCCAGGAAGCCGCTGTAACGGTGGAGCAGGCTCCGGATAACGGGAACCAGAGCCTCCAGCGCACCATTGAAAGCGAGGGCTTCTCCAGCAAGGGAAGCATCCAGGCCGTCACGGAAGTGCCTGTGTACAGCCGTATCAGCGAGCAGATTGTGTCCTTCGACATTGAGCTGGGCCAGCGGATTCGCAAGGGAGAGGTGGTGGTGCGCCTGAGCCGGAGCATGCTGGAAGACAAGATTGCCCGGAGCAAGGCCGAGCTGGAAAAGGCCGAATACCAGTACCAGGCCATTCTGATGGGCCAGGGATACAAGCGAAGCCAGCTGGACGAGGCTCCCGACGAAATCAAACGGCAGGCCCGCATCAACAGCGGCTACAACACGGCCCTGGCCTCCCTGAAGCTCCTGGAGCACGAGCTGGAGTGCTGCACCATCACCGCGCCCATCAGCGGGGCCGTGAGCCGCCTGGGCGCCACCCTATACAGCGCCGCCACGCCCGGCGTCCCGCTCTTTTACATCGTGGACACCGAACACCTGAAAGTGTGCTTTGACGTATTGGAGAACGAGCTTCACAAGTTCCAGAAGGGAACCCCCATCCAGGTTATCTCCGTGGCCTATCCCTCCGAGATTCACAAGGCGGAAGTGTCGGCCGTCAGTCCCGTGGTGGAGAGCAGCGGCATGGTCCGCCTGGAGGCCACGCTGCAGCCCCATCCGCACCTGATGCCCGGCATGACGGCCATTGT
>CAMOKK010000021.1 GCA_946617545.1 uncultured Bacteroidales bacterium
GGCATTCCAGGGCATACCAGGCGCTGTCCACGTTGGTGGCCTTGGAGTCGTTGATATACAGCACGTCCTTGATGCTGAGGACGGGCTCCAGCCGGTGTTCGATGGGCTGGAAGGTGGCCAGCGACCGGCGGATGACCTCGTTCCCGATGCCGGTAGCCTTGGCGGCCAGGGCTGCCGCCATGGAATTGTAGATGTTGTGCTTCCCGCCCAGGGCCAGTTCCTGGAGGAAGATGTCGGTCTCTTCTTTCTCATAGCGGAGTACCATCTTGTCTCCCTTGAGGAAGGCGCCCTGCGGCACCTCCTTCTCCTGGGAGAAAGGCAGCATCTTGCAGCGGAGCACGATGTTGTTCAGGTGGCCGATGGTGATGGCGTCGTCGGAGTCGAAGATGAAGCAGTCGTCCTGCGTCAGGTTCCGGGTGATGTTGAACTTGGCGGCTACGTAGTTCTCCATCTTGTGGTCGTAGCGGTCCAGATGGTCCGGGGTAATGTTGGTGATGATGGCGATGTCCGGACGGAAATCGTAGATGTCGTCCAGCTGGAAACTGCTGATTTCCAGGACATAGTAGTCAAAATGCTCGGTAGCCACCTGATAGGCGTAGCTCTTGCCGATATTTCCGCCTAGCCCCACGTTGAGTCCTGCGTTTTTCAGGAGATAATAGATGAGGGATGTGGTGGTGGTTTTTCCGTTGGAACCGGTGATGCAGATTTTCTTCGCGGAGTCGTAGCGGCTGGCGAATTCAATCTCCGACACAATCCGGATGCCCTTTTCCCGGATTTTCTGCACCATGGGAACGGTGCCCGGGATGCCGGGGCTCTTGACCACCTCATCGGCGTTCAGAATCTTTTCTTCCGTATGCTGCCCTTCCTCGAAGGGAATGTCCCACTTCCTAAGGGTCTGGGCATACTCTTCCTTGATCTGTCCCTTGTCGCTCAGGAATACATCGAAACCTTTCACTTTGGCCAGAACCGCTGCGCCTACTCCGCTTTCGGCGCCGCCCAATACTACAAGTCTTGACATATTTATACCTTTTACCTTCGATTCAACATTTTCTCTTTTTCGCACAGGCCTGCCCTGCGCATATATACGTTTATCTGATTTTAAGTAATGCTAACGTGCTTACAGCCAGTATAATTCCAACAATCCAGAAGCGAACGGTGATTTTTGCTTCGTGCTGCGGAGGAACCGGTTTGGGGAAGATGACCGGACCTTCCGCAGCTTTTTTATCCTGATAATGATGGTGCAGGGGTGCCATGCTCCAGATACGGTGTCCCACCCCCGTTTTCTTTTTGGTATAACGGAAATAGAAACGCTGGGCCATGACGGAGACGCTCTCTGCGAAGAAAACGCCGCACAGCAGGGGAATGAGCAGTTCCTTGCGCATGAGCACGGCGCTTACGCCGATGATGCCGCCAATGGTGAGGCTTCCCGTATCTCCCATGAACACCTGGGCCGGGAAGGAATTGTACCAGAGGAATCCCACCAGGGCACCCACGAAGGCGCTCATGAAGATGGCAATCTCTCCGGAGCCCGGGATATACATGATATTGAGGTAGTTGGAGTCAATCAGGTTGCCTCCCAGCCAGGCCAGTATGCCCAGCACCACGCCCACTACGGCCGATGTCCCCGCCGCCAGGCCGTCCAGGCCGTCGGTCAGGTTGGTTCCGTTGGAGCAGGCGGTAATCACAATCACGATCATGAGCACGTAGATGGCCCATTTGGCATACCAGCCCCAGGTTCCCTTCACGGGGGAGAGCCAGCGGTAGTCGAATTCGTGGTTCTTTACGAAGGGGATGGTGGTCTTGGTGCTTTTTACCACATCTTCCTCCACATATCGGCCGCTGGTTACGGTGGTTTCCGTCTCAAAGGTGCGCTCTACGCTCTCTTTCACTTCCACCTTTTCACGCACCACGATATTCGGGCTCATCCAGACCGTGAGGCCCACCACGAAGCCCAGCAGGACCTGTCCCGCCAGTTTCCCTTTCTCCGACATGCCTTCCTTGCGGTGCTTGAACACCTTGATGTAGTCGTCGGTGAAGCCCAGGGCGCCGCACCAGAGGGTGCTCACGATGAGCAGGATGATGTAGATATTGCTGAGGTCGCAGAAGAGAAGCACGCCGCTCAGGATGGACAGGATAATGATGATGCCGCCCATAGTAGGGGTGCCCTTCTTCTGGATTTGGCCTTCCAGACCCAGGTCTCTCACGGTCTCGCCAATCTGTTTGGAGCGCAGCCAGTCAATGATTTTGTTGCCGGCAAACAGCGCCATCAGCACGGCGGTGACGGCCGATAGCATGGCCCGGAAGCTCAGGTAGTGCATCAGGCCCATGCCGGGGAAGTCGTACCCCGCATTCTCCAGATATTGAAACAGGTGGTAAATCATTGCAGCATCAGTTTAAAGGTTTCGCTCACAATCTCCTTCTCGGAGAAGTGGATTTTTTCATGGCCGATAATCTGGTAGTCCTCGTGTCCCTTTCCGGCCAGCAGGATGACGGCTCCTTCCGGTGCGGTGAGGATGGCGGTGCGGATGGCTTCGGCCCGGTTTGTGATGGTGAGGGTCTTGGCCAGGTCCTGGGGTTGGAGTCCGGAGCGGATATCGGCAATGATGGCTTCGGGGTCTTCCGTGCGGGGATTGTCGGAGGTAATCACAACGCGGTCGGACAGAGCGCAGGCAATCCGGGCCATTTCCGGACGCTTGGTCTTGTCACGGTCTCCGCCGCAGCCGAACAGGCAGATGAGCTGGCGTTCGGAGGCAATCCCCTTCAGGCAGGTGAGTACATTCTCCAGGGCGTCGGGGGTGTGGGCATAATCCAGTACCACGGTGATGCCCTTGGGACCGCGGATATTCTCCAGGCGGCCCGGGGCGCTTTCCAGGCGGGAGAGGGCCAGGAGCACCTGCTCCTTATCGGCCCCAAGGCAGACGGCGGCGCTGTAGATGGCCAGCAGATTGTAGGCATTGTGGATGCCTATCAGGCGCACCCAGGTCTCCGTTCCGTCTATCTTGAGCTGCATGCCTTCCACGTCCTGCTCCATGACGCGGGCCGTGTGGTCGGCCAGGCCTCTGACAGAATAGGTGACAACGCGGGCCTTGGTGTTCTGCACCATTACGGGGCCGTTTTTGTCATCGGAGTTGATGAGGGCTATGGCCTTGGCCGGCAGCCTGTCAAAGAAGAGCTTCTTGCAGCGGAGGTACTCCGCAAAGGTCTTGTGGTAGTCCAGGTGGTCGTGCGTGAGGTTGGAGAAGATGCCCATGGCAAATTCCAGTCCTGTCACACGGTCCTGCTCCACGCCGATGGAGCTGACCTCCATGAAGCAGTACTCGCAGCCCTTTTCCACCATGCGGGCCATCAGCATGTTCAGAGTAACAGGGTCCACGGTGGTGTTGTCGGTCTCGTAACGCTCGTCTCCCACGTAGTTGGCTATGGTGGAGAGCAGGCCGCACTGATAGCCCAGGCTGCGGAACAGCCGGTACAGCAGCGTGACCGTGGTGGTTTTGCCGTTGGTGCCGGTAATGCCCACCAGGGTGAGCTTGCGGGAGGGATGGTCGTAGAATTCATCGGCCGCCAAGGCCAGCGCCCTGCGCGTATTGTCCACTATCTCCACTTCCACGCCGGTGGTGTCCACACCTTCCGGGATGTACTCGCAGATAATTCCCTTGGCGCCTTTCTCTATGGCGGCGGCCATGTAGTCGTGGCCGTCTGTGCTGTAGCCTTTCACGGCCACGAACAAGGCTCCGGGAATCACCTTCCTGGAGTCGGCCGTCAACAGTGTATAATCTTTACAGTTCATTTTTCTTGTGCATTTGGGGAACCGGATCGGTGGGGTGAATCTCACGCCGGAAATCCGGGTCCAGGGCATAGAGCTGGTCCACGATGTCCCGCACGGCCAGGGCCGGCATGGTTCCGCCGTAGAAACTCTGTGCGGAAAGGTAAGAGTACACCGTAACCAGGATGGTGTACTTGGGGTTGTCGGCCGGGAAGAAGCCCACGAAGGTTCCCTGGTTCTTCTTGCGGCCGTAGGCGTCCTGGTATTTGCCGTCGGGCAGCACGATGCGGGCGGTACCCGTCTTGCCGGCCACGGTGAGCTTAGCCCCCTTCAGGCGTGTGGCCGTACCGCTGTTCACCACGGCCTTGAGGGCACGGGTCACGGTGTCGGCGGTGGCGGGGGAGCAGATGCTCTCGTTGAGGGCCGACGGGCTGAACCTCCGCAGCACCTTGCCGTCCTTCTCGATGCTCTCCACCAGGTAGGGCTTCATCATACGGCCGTGATTGGCGATGCCGTTGTAGAAGGTGACTACATGCAGCGGAGTCACGCTGAGTCCGTATCCGTAGGCCACCGTTCCCAAGGTGTTGTTGGACCAGCCGGGGGTGCCGGGACGAATCACGCTGGGGGTGCGCAGCCCTTCGATGTCAAAGTCGAAGGCTTCGCCCAGGCGGTAGGAGTACAGGTGGTCGAAAAGTTCCTGGGGGTTCTTGCCGTAATAGGTCTCGGCCAGCTGCGCAAACACGTAGTTGGAAGAAATCTCGAAGCCGTGCATCACGGTGATGACCTTCTGGCCGGTTTTGCGCTGGTAATCGCTGATGTGGTCGTCGTGCGGGTATTCGGAGGCCTTGCCGGGATGGCGCCAGTTGGGCACCCAGCCGTTGTTGGTGGGAAGCGTCTGGTCCAGGCGTTTCACATGCCCGTCCTCCACCAAGGACAGCAGGGTGGCGGTTTTCATCACCGAGCCCTGTTCTCCCCGCTCGGAGAGCACCAGGTTCTCGCGCTCCGAAAGGCCGGAAGCCGGCGTTTCGCGGGAGAGGTTCACCATGGCGCGGATGGCTCCCGTCTTGGTTTCCATGATTACGCAGATGCCGGCACGTACGTCGGGATTTTCCCGAATCTGGGCGCGGAGGGCCTTGTCGGCCATGTCCTGGAAATCCACGTTGAGGGTGGTTCGTACGTCGTTTCCGTCCTGGACGGCCACCACGGCGGAGTCCAGATCCCGCACCCAGCGGCGGTTGTCCGTGACGCGGCGCCATTCGTAGCCCTCGTGGCCGTGGAGCTCGCTGTCAAAGCTGTCCTCGATACCCCTGCGGGAGATGTCCTTCACATAGCCGATGGTGCGGCGGGCCAGCGTATCGTAGGGATAGATGCGCTCCTCGTGCTTCACGGGGATGAGGCCGCCGGTGTAAGTGCCTTCCTTGTACAGGGGGAAAGTCTTGACCAGGTTCAGCGTCTCCAGGTCTACATTCCTCCGGATAAGGAGGTACTGGTTGCCCTTGTCCCGGCCCTGGAGGATGAGCCGGGCGTACTGGTCGGCGCTCTTGTCTCGGAACAGGTTGCTCAGGTACACACCCAGCTCGCGGGCTTTGTTTCTCCAGGCTGTCTCCAGGTTGTCTTTCCCGCTGTCCTTATAATACTGGCGCTTCACGGTGCAGTCCATGTAAAGGTCGTACAGGGGGGCCGATATGGCCATGGGACGCCCGTCGGTGGCCAGAATCTTCCCGCGGACGGGATCTTCCGTGTATCTTTCCACCGTGGGACGGAACAGGCCGATAACCTTGTCGTCCACATGGTAGGTGGCCTGGATATGGACAATGCAGACGAGAATTCCTATCCCGAGGAACAGGAAGATATAGGACAGGAAGAACATAACCACGTGGATTCGGTCGCGGTTTTCTATGGTGTCCTGTATTTCGCTCTCTCTGCGGCTCATTTCTTCTTAATTACCGTTGCGGGCTCCTTGGGGGAAGTGACCGGGGAACCCAGTTGTCTGAGGCGGGTGCGGGTGGTGGATGCGCTGTGCAGTTTCACCAGCTGGGCCTCTTTCTGCGCATGATAGATACGCAGCTCTTCTATGGCGGCCTTGCCTTCTCCCACGCGGGAGAGGGTCTTGTCCACTTTCAGGCTCAGCATGATGCTCAGCCACATCAGGAGGAAGAGGTACATGATGTGGAGGTAGAACTTGTCGGCCCCTATCTTCAGCAGGAGTTCTCCGTTCCTGAGGGACCTGAGCCCTCCGCGGAGCCTTTTCCAGAAACTCATGCTACTCATTGCACTTCCTCCTTTCCGCTATGCGGAGCTTGGCGCTGCGGGCACGGGTGTTGGCGGCAATCTCTTCCTCCGCGGGGAGGATGGGCTTGCGGCTGATGGCCTCCAGCGGGCTCTGCACCTTTCCGTATATGTTTTCTTCCACCTTTCCTTCCACGTTGCCGGTTTTGATGAAGTTTTTCACCATCCGGTCTTCCAGGCTGTGGTAGGTTATCACCACCAGGCGGCCGCCTTCCTTGAGGCTGCGGGTGGCACCTTCCAGGAACTTCTCCAAAGAGCGCATCTCCTGGTTTACCTCTATCCGCAGGGCCTGGTACACCTTGGCCAGCACTTTGTGCTCTGCCCCCTTGGGGAGCATGCGGGCAATGGCGCGGTCCAGGTCTCCGGTGGTGCGGATTTCCGCCTGGGCGCGAGCCTGGCCGATGAGCCTGGCCATGTTCCTGGCGCCATCCACTTCTCCGTAAAGCCTCAGGACCCGCTCGAGCTCTTCTTCCGGGTAGCTGTTCACCACCTCTGCGGCCGATTGGGCCGCCTCCCGGTTCATGCGCATGTCCAGCGGGGCATCCTCGAAGCGGAAGCTGAAACCGCGCTCCGCGGTGTCGAACTGGTGGCTCGACACGCCCAAATCGGCCAGAACGCCATCGAACACGGCGGGGCCGGAGGACTCTGCCTCCGCCTTCTGACGGCGCAGTTGCTCCGCATAGTTTTCAATGAAGCGGAAGTTGTTGTGGATGAGGGTGAGACGGGGGTCCTTCAAGGCACGCTCAATGGCATCGATGTCACGATCGAAGGCGATGACGCGTCCGTCACCGTTTAAGCGTGAAAGAATGGCAGCGGTGTGCCCACCGCCTCCGAAAGTGGCATCTGCGTATGTTCCGTCGGGATTTGTGACAAGGGCGGAAATACTTTCCGCCAGCAGCACAGGGATATGATATTCAGACATGTTCGAGACCTCCCTTACTTTCTAACGGATAGTCTCGATGCGGTTTCTTTGAACTTCTCGTCGGAGAGAAGGTCGGCCTTCATGGTTTCCGGATCCCAGATCTGGAGCTTGTAGCCGACACCGCCGAATACTACCTCAGTGGTAATACCTACACTGGCAAGCAGTTGTGACGGGATGTTCAGTCGGCCCAGTTTTCCGTCCGGAACCAGGGTGAAGACACCGTCATTGTACTTGGTCCAAAATTCAGCGTCTTCGATATTGAGTTCGGGATCTCGGCTTTCCAGCACCTTGTCGCTCCGTTTGACCCACTCCTCGTAGGGGAAGAGGTCCAGGCAACGCTGATGCACATTCTTTTTGACCACCAGGGTCATGTCTTCGGCGCAGCCGCGAATCATCGCGTCGCGGAACATGGCAGGGAACACGATGCGTCCCTTGTCATCTACCTTGCCGGTGGTATTTCCGAAGAATCTGACCATGGTTGAACTTTTAATCTTTCACGCTGGGTACAAAGGTACTAAAAGTTTTCCATTTTCTTCCACGTTCTTCCAAAATTTTCCACAAAGTTTTTAACCGCGCTATTTTCGGCCCTTTTTGGTTGACAACCAACCACCTGATTCACAGCCACTTCCTGTACATTTCTCGTTCAAAAATCGAACGAGAAATGTTATATAACTCGCAGAGGGATAATCACTTAGCTGTCAACGTGACGTCCCGGAAATGGGGACGTCACTGGCAAAGAGGCAGGTTACTTGAAGGGAAACCGTTTTATTCGCAGAGGAGGGTGGCCGATGTGCAGTCCTTCACCACTACCTGCGTGTATTGCCCGGCAGTGCGGCCGGCGGCGGGGAACACGCACATCATGTTGTTGGAGGCGCGGCCGCAGAGCATGGAAGGGTCCCGCTTGGAGGGGCCTTCCACCAGCACTTCCAGGCGTTTTCCTATCTGGGCACGGTAGCGCTCCAGGGACTTGCGGTTCTGCAGCTGGATAATCTCGTTCAGGCGACGGTTCTTTTCTTCGGCCGGAACGTCGTCCTGCATGGTGCGGTTGGCCAGGGTGCCCGGGCGGTCCGAATAGGCGAACATGAAGGCCCAGTCAAAGCCCACCTCTTCCATGAGCGAGAGCGTATCCTGATGGTCCTGAAGCGTTTCCGAGCAGAAGCCCGCAATCACGTCCGTGGTGAGGCCGCACTCCGGCATCACCTCGCGGATTTTGGCCACCCGCTCCAGGTACCACTCCCGGCTGTACTTGCGGCGCATCTTCTCCAGCAATCGGGTGCTTCCGGACTGGACCGGCAGGTGGATGTGCTTGCAGATATTGGGATGCGCGGCCATGGTGTAGATGACCTCGTCGCTGATATCCTTGGGGTGGGAGGTGGCAAAGCGCACGCGAAGGTCCGGGGCGATGGCGGCCACCCGCTCCAGCAGCCCCGCAAAGTTCACGCTTTCCGTCCCGCTCTTCCACAGGTAGCTGTCCACGTTCTGGCCCAGCAGCGTCACCTCCTTGTAGCCCTTCTGATACACGTCACAGGCTTCGCGCACGATGGAATGGGCATCCCGGGAGCGTTCCGCCCCGCGGGTATAGGGCACCACGCAGTAAGAGCACACGTTGTTGCACCCGCGCATGATGGAAATAAAGGCCGATATCCCGCCACGGTCCGTGCGCACGGGGGTGATGTCGGCATACGTCTCGTCCCTTGAGAGAAGGACGTCGATCTGCGGGCTGTCCGGGCCGATGGCCTCCAGCAGCCGCGGCAGGGAACGATAGGCGTCCGGCCCCACCACCAGGTCCACTTTGTGCGTCTCCAGCAGCTTGTCTTTCAGGCGTTCCGCCATGCAGCCCACGATGCCCACGATGAGGCCGGGGCGGGAGGCACGCAGCTGGTTGAAGGCCTCGATGCGGCCCCAGATGCGCTGCTCCGCGTTGTCGCGGATGGAGCAGGTGTTGGCCATCACCAAATCGGCCTGGTCCATCACTTCCGTGCGGGCATAGCCGGCATCCTTCAGGATGGAGAAAATGACCTCGGTGTCATTCACGTTCATCTGGCAGCCGTAGGTTTCGATATAGGCTCTTTTTTCCATAGGCCGCAAAGTTACGAAAAAAATAACTATCTTTGTGCTCGTGAAAGTTTTTAAGCATATCGGCATCTTTCTTGCAGCGGCCCTCGTGGCCAGTTCCTGCGGCGTGTCCAAAGTGAAGGAGATAAGCCTTACATCCGTAGGAATTCAGTACGTAGTACCCACATCGGCCCGCTCCATGGATGCCAAACTCAACCTGGGCATCAACAACCCCTCCCGCAGCTTCGCCGTCCAGGAAGTGAAAGGAACGGTCCGTTACAAAGACAAGGAACTGGCTCATTTTGTCACCGGTCCCATGGAGCTGGAAGGGAAGACTGAAAAAACCTACGACCTTCCCTGCACCATTTACCTGGCCGAAGGCGCCTCCCTCCTGGACATTCTCATCGTGGCCTCCCAAAGGAATCTGAAAGACCTCAAGGCCGATGTGGACATCCAGGCCGCCCTGAGGAAAAACGGTGTCCTGAGGGCCCCCCTCCGTTTCCGGGACCTGGATTTGAAAGAACTAACTGAAAGATAGACTATGAAACGCATATTGCTTGTATTAACCCTTACGGTGCTTTCCTCCCTGGCGCTGGGCGCCCAGGAACTCACCACCCGGAAGGCCGCCCTGGATTCCACCCTGCTGGGCCGGGACATTTTCAACGCCATCGGGGCCGGTGTCAAGGTGGAGCAGAGCACGGAAATCCGCTCGGCCGTTGCCAAATACATCGAATCCAACAAGGCCAAAACCCTTACGGGATACCGCATCAGGGTCTATTACGACAATTCCCCCCAGGCGCGGGACCGCTCGGAGAGCATTGCCGCCAGTCTGAGGGAGCAGTATCCGGAGCTGGGCGTCTATCGCAGTTTCCAGAGTCCCAACTACAAGGTGCTCATCGGAGACTTCCGCAGCAAGGATGAGGCGCTCCGCGTGTTCAACGCCCTCCGCAAAGTGTATCCCACTGCGTATATCATCAAAGACGCCATCAATTACCCGCTCTAATGGCCGCCATCAAACAGGGACTGGAGCAGAAACTCCAGCAGAAGCTTTCACCGCTCCAGATTCAGACCATCAAGCTGATCGAGATGCCGGTGCAGGCCCTGGAGCAGCATGTGCGGGAGGTCATGAATGAAAATCCCGTCATTGACGATACGCCCCAGGGCGGCTCGGACGAGGAAGCCCGTGACGTGTCCATCTCCCAGGTGGAGGCGCAGGAGCAGAGCGGCGGCTCCATGGAGGAGAATTACGGCCCCCAGGACGACGACATCCCTTCCTACAACCTCCATGTGAACAACTGGGGCAAGGACGAGCGTCCGGAATACAACACCTTCTCCGTCAAACAGAGTTTTACCCAGAGCCTGCTGGAACAGCTCGGATACCGCAACCTGACGGAGCATCAGCGCACGGTGGCCTCTTTCATCATCGGCTCCCTGGACGAAGACGGCTACCTCCGCCGGGACATCGAATCCCTGGTGGATGACCTTGCTTTCCGGGCAGGTGTGGAATCATCGGCCGGGGAAGTGGAGCAGATGCTCAAAGTTATCCAGGAGTTTGAGCCTTCCGGCGTGGGTGCCCGGGATTTGCGGGAGTGCCTGCTGCTGCAGTTGGAAGACAAGAAGCGCACCCCTTCCGTAGACAATGCCATCCGGGTGCTGGACACCCAGTTTGATGCCTTCAAGAACAGACATTTCCAGAAAATCATGACACGCCTGCACCTGACGGAAGACCAGATGAAGGGCGTGATGGAGGAAATCCGCCGCTTGAATCCCGCCCCCGGCGGACAGATTGACGATTCCTACAACGACCAGGCCCAGCAGGTGGTGCCGGATTTCCAGCTGGACTACGAAAACGGCCATTTCATCCTCACGATGCCGCGCTTCTCCATTCCGGAGCTTCGCATCAACCGGAAGTACTCGGAAATCATGGAAAACGGCCGCTTGTCAGATTCCAAGGCCGAAAAAGAGGCCGCCAGCTTCGTGAAGCAGAAGATTGATTCGGCCAAGTGGTTCATCGAAGCCCTGCGCCAGCGCCAGAACACGCTGGAGAGCACCATGCGGGCCATCATCGATTTCCAGCACGACTATTTCGTGGACGGAGACGAGAGTTCCCTGCGGCCCATGGTCCTCAAGGACATTGCGGAGATGACCGGTTTTGACATCTCTACCATCTCCCGCGTGGTGAACTCCAAATGGATTCAGACGCATTTTGGCATCTTCCCGCTCAAGTATTTCTTCTCCGAGGGCCTGGAGAACAGCGACGGAGAGGAGGTGAGCACCCGTGAAATCAAGAAAGTGCTGAAGGAAATGGTGGATGCCGAAGACAAGCACAATCCCCTGACGGACGACGAACTGGTGGACGGCCTGGCCGCCAAGGGCTACAAAGTGGCCCGCCGCACCATCGCCAAGTACCGCGCCCTCCTGGACATTCCCAAAGCCCGCATGAGACGGGAATTATAGCTTTTCTCCGAAGGCCAGGTCTCCGGCGTCTCCCAGGCCGGGGATGATGTAGTTGTGGCTGGTGAGTTCCTCGTCGATGGCCGCCACCCAGAGGGTGTAGTCCTCTCCCAGTTTCTGGCACAGCTGGTCCACCGCATAGCGGCTGGCCACCGGGCACACCATGTGGACATGCGCGGCGTCTCCGCCTTCCTCCCTGAGTTTTTTCAGGGCCGATTCCATGGAAGAGCCCGTAGCCAGCATGGGATCGGCCACTATGAGGGTTTTCCCTTCGAGGGAAGGGCAGGTGCAATAGTCTGCGAACACCTTGAAATAATCTCCTTTGCCCAGCTTGCGGAAAGTGGACAGGAAGGCGCTCTGTGCATGGTCAAACACCT
>CAMOKK010000022.1 GCA_946617545.1 uncultured Bacteroidales bacterium
TGGATCCTTCCTACCGCAGCGCCTATGGCCTGTATCGTCTGAACGCTTCCCGCGACAACGTGGCCGATGCCTGCCGTTATCTGGAAGAGGCCATCGCCTCCGATGAGTCCGACGCCGCCACCGACGCCCAGTACTACTATGAACTGGCCGCCTTCTGCTACAAGAACAACATGCGCGGCAAGGCTTCCGAATCGGCCAAGAAGGCTGTCGAGATGGACTACGGTTATGCCGGCAAGGCCTACATGATTCTGGGCAACCTCTGGGCATCGGCCCCTTGCTCCGGCGACGTGGACAAATATGCCCGTTACTGGGCCGCCACGGACTTCTATCAGAAGGCCCGCAGCGCCGACGCCACCCTCTCCGACGAGGCTGCCTCCTCCATCTCTTCCGTGGCCCGCTACTATCCCGAGGCCTCCGAAATCTTCATGTACGACCTCAGCGCCGGTCAGTCCTACACCGTGTCCTGCGCAGGTATGTCTGCCTTCACCACGGTGCGCGTTGCCCGATAGTGAATGTACGTTACATATCCAGAACGTTAGCAAGCGCCCTGGCGCTTGCTTTCGTCGTCTATTCCTGCCGGAGTAACCTGGCCGAGGCGGAAAAGCTGGACCTTGGGAAAACACCCCTCCAGACGGTGGACGGGATGTTCTTTGTCCGCACGGAGAACGGCCAGCTTAAAATGCGGGTAGAGTCGCCCAGAATGGAGGTTTTCGAGCATGACACCGTGGCGTATGATTACTTCCCGCAAGGGCTCCGCGTCTTTGGTTATTCTGAGGACGGCAAGCTGGAAACCACCATTTTCTCCCGGGCCGCCCGGCACGACAAACCCGCCCCCGGAAGCCGCCGCACGGGAGAGGTGTGGAGCGCATTCGGAGACGTGGTGGTGCGCAATATCATCCAGCAGGAGACCATGGAGACCGACACCCTCTACTGGGACAGCGAGGCCAAGGAAATATGGACAGACTGTTACGTGAAGATGTCTTCTCCCTCCGGATACATGCAGGGCTATGGGATGCGTTCCGACGAAATGGCCCGCAACGCCATCCTCATGCGTCCTTTCGACAATGAATTCCTGATTCAGAACGACACCACCGCCGTCCTGGTGGACTCCGTGAATTTTATCGGCCCCCGCGTAAAAAAATGGTAGGTATTTAGAAGAAAATTAGTAACTTTGCAGCCCTTAAGCGAATTTTTTTGAAAATATTAAAAAAGTAAATATAAAATGGCAGCTCTTGAGACCATCAGAACTAAGTTTGGCATTGGTGCATCCCTCATCATTGCCTTCGGTCTTTTACTCTTCCTTGTAAACCCGTCCGACATCATCCAGACCATCCAGTCCACTTCTTCCAAGAACGATGTCGGCAAAATCAATGGGAAATCCGTCTCTTATCTGCAGTTTGACTCCGAAGTCCGTCAGCTGGAAGAGGTGCGCAAAATAATGTCCGGCACCAATGCTTCCTCCGAGGAGGAGCAGACCCAGATCCGCGAAATGGCCTGGCAGAACCTCGTAGACCGCTACCTGGTTACTCCTACCATGGAGAAAGCCGGCATCCGCGTGGGCCAGCAGGAGCAGATAGACATGTTCGTGGGTTCCACCCCTTCCGCCGTAGCTTCCGGTTTCGCCGGCTTCTACGATGAGCAGGGCAATTACTCCTCCGCCCGCGTGAGCGAGTTCATGGAGATGGCCGAATCCAACGAGAACTATCGTCTCGTCCGTGACTACCTGCAGAACGCCGCCCGTTCCAACCGCTTCAGCGAGAAATACATCGGCCTGTATAATGCCGGTTCCTATGTGAACGCCCTGGAGCGCAAGAAGGCCATCGAGGAAAACAACTCCACCGCGTCCGTAGACTTTGTCCTGGCTCCCGGCACCTTCTTCCCGGAAGATTCCACCGTGGTGGTGTCATCGGCCGAGATTAAGAAATACTACGAGGCCCACAAGGACGGCTTCCGTCAGAAAGCCAACCGTGACATCCGTTACGCCGTCTTCGAGCTCAATCCTTCCCAGGAAGACATTGCCGCCGCCAGCTCCAAGTTTACCGAGCTCTACGACACCTTCGCCTCCACGGACAACGTGCGTGCCTTCCTTCAGAAGAACTCCGACCGCAAGTGGGACGATGCCTGGTATAAGGACGGCGAGCTCCGCAGCGTGAATGCCGACGTGGACAAATTCGTCTCCGAGAACAACAGCGGGGTTTCTCCCATCTACCAGTCCGGCATCAACTTCTACGCCGCCCGCATCATGGGCAGCGCCAACATTCCGGACTCCGTGTATGTGCGTCACATCATGTTGGTGGGTGAGAATGCCGCCCACATGGCCGACAGCCTCCTGGGCGTAGTGAACAAGGGCAACTTCTCCGCCCTGGCCAACCTCTATTCCGCCGACAAGGGCAATGCCCAGGACGGTGAGATGGGCAATCTGGGCTGGATGACCCGCAATATCATGATCAAGGGATTCGAGCCCGTCCTGGAAGCCCAGGTGGGCAAGCCCTTCCTGCTTCACACCCAGTATGGCACCCATGTGGTGGAGGTGACCAAGGCCACCAAGCCCATTGCCAAGAAGAAGGTGGCCATCTTTGAGAAGGAGACCCTTGTTTCCAAGGAAACCGATCGCGCCATCTCCGAGCAGGCCCGCCTGCTGGCCGTGCGCTCCCAGGGTAAGGCCGCCAACTTCAAGACCGTATGCGACACCACCGGCATCTATGCCCGCAGCATGAATATCAACGAGGGTACGGATACCTACGGCTCCATTTCCCGCGCCAAGGAAGTAACCCGCTGGGCCTTCAACAACAAGCCCGGAAAGGCTTCCGACGTAATCCCCGTAGATAACAAGTACTACTTTGTGGTAGCCGTGGAGAAAGAGCACAAGGAAGGTGTGGCTCCCCTTAACGAGGTTTCCGAGGCCATCCGTTCTCAGCTCTATCGTGAGAAGTACATTGCCAAGCACGCCGAGGATGTAGCCGCCCAGGTGGCCGGTCTCAGCACCCTGGAGGAAGTGGCCCAGAAACTGGGTACTACCGTTTCTTCCCTCACGGACGTCACCTTCTCCACCTCTTCCGCTCCCAGCACGGAGCCCGCTTTCGTGGGAGCCGTGTCCGCAGCCAAGGAAGGCGTCCTGAGCGGCCCCGTGGCCGGCATCATGGGTGCCTACATGTTCCAGGTGAAGGGACGTGAGATGGGTTCCTACTATACGGAAGACGACGCCAAGGCCGCCCAGGCCCGCCTGAACAACTATCACAGCCAGATGATTCTGCCCCTGATGATGGACAAGACCGTAAAAGACAACCGTGCCCGTTTCTATTAATAGAATATGTCGCTAAAATGTGGAATAGTAGGCTTGCCCAATGTGGGCAAGTCTACTTTATTTAACTGTGTAAGCTCCGGAAAAGCCCAGAGCGCCAATTTCCCCTTCTGCACCATAGACCCCAACGTGGGTTCCACCAACGTTCCGGACAAGCGTTTGGAGGTCCTTACGGAGATTTGCCAGCCCAAGCGCACCATTCCCGCCACGGTGGAAATCGTAGACATCGCCGGCCTGGTGAAGGGCGCCTCCAAGGGCGAGGGGCTGGGCAACCAGTTCCTGGCCAATATCCGCGAGACGGATGCCATCCTGCATGTGCTCCGCTGCTTTGACGACGGCAATATCGTGCATGTAGACGGCTCTGTAGACCCCGTGAGAGACAAGGAGGTAGTAGATACCGAACTTCAGATCAAAGACCTGGAAACGGTGGAAAACCGCATCAAAAAGGTAGAGAAACAGGCCACCACCGGAGGAGACAAGGAGGCTAAGAAACTTCTGGCCTTGTTGCTCCGTTACCGGGAAGCCCTGCTGCAGGGCCTGTCCTGCCGCACCGTGGTGCCGGAAAACGCCGAGGAAGAGCAGATGGCGCGGGACCTTTATCTCCTTACCAACAAGCCCGTCATGTACGTGTGCAACGTAGATGAGGCATCGGCCGCTTCCGGCAACGCCTATGTGGAGGCCGTGCGCAAAGCCGTGGCATCCGAACATGCAGAGATTCTGGTGATATCGGCCAAGGCCGAAAGCGAAATTGCCGAAATTGAAGAATACGAAGACCGCCAGATGTTCCTGGAAGAGATGGGCCTCAAGGAAAGCGGCGTGGTGCGCCTGATTCAGAGCGCCTATAAACTCCTGGGCCTGAGGACCTTTTTCACCGCCGGGGCCGACGAATGCCGTGCCTGGACCATCGTGGCCGGAGACAAGGCCCCCCGCGCCGCCGGTGTCATCCACACGGACTTCGAACGCGGCTTCATCCGGGCCGAGGTTATCAAGTACGAAGACTTCGTGCAGTACAAGACCGAAGCCGCCGTCCGCGCCGCCGGCAAGATGGGCGTCGAGGGCAAGGACTACGTAGTCCAGGACGGCGACATTATGCACTTCCTCTTTAACGTTTAGCCTTGACAGCTAACTTATTGTCTCACAGCCACTTGTATACTATTTCTCGTTCATTTTTTGAACGAGAAATGTTGTATAATACGCTATGAGTCAATACTTTAGTTGTCAAGCCTCAAAGGGGAAAAGCGTATCTTTGCCTCATGAAAAGAGAATGTTGGCTCATTTTATTGACGCTCATGCTGCAGACGGCCCCTGTCAGGGCAATAAACCTTCAGGCCGATACGCTCCGGGTGCTCTTCTGGAACCTGGAAAACTTTTTTGACAACCGGGCCGATTCCACCAGCGTCTCGGAGGGGGAGTTCTCCTCCTTCGGGGAGCGTCATTGGAGCCGCCGCAAGTTCGAGACCAAAAGCCGGGCCATTGCCAAGGGCATCCTCTGGGCGGCGTCGCAGGAGGGCGGGCTGCCGGACGTGATAGGCCTGGCCGAGGTGGAAAACTACTACGTCCTGTGGCACCTGCTGCGAAGGACGGCCCTGCGAAAACTGGACTACAGCATAGTCCACTTCGACTCTCCGGACCCCCGGGGCATAGACGTGGCCCTTCTTTACCGTACATCCCGCCTCCAAAGGGCCGATGCCAAGCCTTGCCATCTGTATAACCCGGATTCCACCGTCATGGCCACCCGGGACATCCTGCTTTTCGTGGGTCGGCAGAAGGAGGAAAAGACGGCCTTCCTGGTGAACCACCACCCGTCCAAATACGGAGGAGCCGCCATTTCCGAACCCCGGCGGGAAGTGGCCGTCCGCCGCCTGGCCTTCCTGGCCGATTCCCTCCGCCAGGAAGGCATCACACGCATCGTAGCCATGGGAGACTTCAACGACACCCCGGCCAATCCGGTGTACAAACTACTGGAGCCGGGCTTGAGGAACCTGGCCGAGCCCCTGCATCGGCAAGGAAAGGGAACCATCAAATACGAAGGGGTCTGGGAGCTGATAGACATGTTTTTCGTTAGCGGAGAATGCCGGACGGAAGGAATGAAAATCCTTCAAATCCCCTTCTTGCAAACTCCGGACAAGGGCCATGCCGGCACCAAACCCCTCAGGACTTACTCCGGCCCCCGCTACCTGGGCGGCGTGTCGGACCATTGTCCCATTTGGATAAATTTACTATCTTTGTAGGACGCACATAAAAAACACCAGATATGAAAGCCAAAATCCAAGAAAAATTCGAAGCCCTCTTTGGAGAGGAAGGCATCCTTTATGCATCGGCCGGCCGCATCAACCTGATCGGCGAACACACGGACTATAACGGCGGTTATGTGTTCCCCGGCGCCATCAACTTCGGCATCATGGCGGCCATCAAGCCCAACGGAACCAATACGGTCAAAGTCTTCGCCCTGGACATGGACGAATACGTAGAGTTCGAAATCGGCCCCGAAACGGCCCCGGACAAGCACTGGTCCAAGTATATTTTCGGCGTGTGCCAGGAAATTCTCAAACGCGGCGGCAAGGTGGAAGGCTTCAATGCCGTCTTTGCCGGAGACGTTCCGAACGGTGCCGGCCTCAGTTCGTCGGCCGCCCTGGAGAGCACCTTCGCCTTCGCCCTCAACGACCTGTTCAACGAGGGCCGCATCGACAAATTCGAACTGGCCAAAATCGGCCAGAGCACGGAGCACAACTACTGCGGCGTGAAGTGCGGCATCATGGACCAGTTCGCCTCCCTCTTCGGCAAGGAAGGCTCCCTGATCCGCCTCAACTGCAAAACCGGCGAGTACAAGTATTTCCCCTTCCATCCCAAGGGCTACAAGCTGGTGCTCATTGACACCTGCGTGAAGCACCTTCTGGCCGACAGCGCCTACAACAAGCGCCGGGAATCCTGCGAAAGGGCCGCGGCCGCCATCCGCAAGAACCACCCCGAGGTGGAATTCCTCTCGGATGCCAAGCGTCTCTGGCTGGACGAGGTCCGCTCAGAAATCTCCGAGGAAGACTTCCTGAGGGCCGAATACGTGATTGGAGAGGTGCAGCGCGTGCTGGATGTCAGCGACGCCCTCGAGCGTGACGACTACGAGACCGTGGGAGAGATGATGTACCAGACGCATTTCGGCCTCAGCCATCTGTACGAGGTCTCCTGTGAGGAACTGGATTTCCTGAACAAGCTGGCCCGCAAGTGCGAGGTGACCGGTTCCCGCGTGATGGGCGGCGGTTTTGGCGGCTGCACCATCAACCTGGTGAAGGAGGAGCTTTACGACCGCTTCATCGAAACCGCCGTGGAGAAGTTCACGGAGAAATTCGGTCACGCGCCCAAGATTTACAACGTAATTATCAGCGATGGCGCTCGCAAACTGTAGTCATTGTGGCAAGCAGACGGAGGTAGAGCTCCGTCAGAGCATCAACACCGCCCTTGATCCGCAGCTCAAAGCCCGGGTCAAGGACGGCTCTTTATTTGTCTGGGAGTGCCCTTATTGCGGCCATCGCAACCTGGCCAAGTACCAGACCCTCTACCACGACCCTGACGGCAAGATGATGGTCTGGCTCCTTCCCGGAGACGAGCAGCCCCCGCAGGCCGTAGAGGAAGCCGTAAAGGAGCTGGACGGCTATACCCTCCGCCGTGTGAGGGAGGTGGGAGACCTCATCGAAAAGGTGAACATCCACGACGCCGGCCTGGAAGACACGGTGCTGGAGATGTGCAAATGGGTCACCCGCCAGGAGCTGGGCGCCAAAAACCCCGAAGCCGCCACCGCTCCGCTCCGTTTTCTGAGAATGGAAGGGGCCGACAACGACCTGGTGCTGGCTCTCCCGCTCGATGGCCAGATGCAGGTGCTGAACGTGGGTTTCAACGTGTACGAAGACGCCCGCGGCATCCTTCTGCGCAATCCTTCCGTGCGTCCTGCCACCGGCTTTGCCCAGGTGGACCAGGCCTGGATTGAACAGTTTTTCCGCTAAAGATCAAAGGAAAGAACCAGCGAGACGGAGTAGGGCTTTATCTGCTCCGTTTCGTTGTAGACATTGCCGCCCAGCCAGGAGAAAGAGACGCCCAGGGTGGTATCTACGGCCAGGAAGAAGATTTGGCCCAGGTCTGCGGTGAGGTCTGCACCGGCGCTCCACAGGAAATCCTTCCCCAGGCCGGTAAAATCTCCGTGCGGAGTAAGGACGAATTTTCGGATATAGCCCAGCACTGGAACGTAAAGGTCTCCGAAATACAGGGGAACGGCATAGTCGATGCTTGCCTTCCACTGCGTGCGGTATTGGGCCGACAGGAAGGAGGACACTTCCGAATCGAACCCTCTTGGAAGCACGTTGGCCCGGTAATCTCCGAAGGGCGCATGGCCCAGCTGGTGCTGCACGGTGGCCGTGAGCATGATGCCCTGCGTACGCAGGATGCCGGGTACGTAGGCGTAGGCATGGCCGTAGAGCACCGGCTTGAAGGCCTCCGTCATTCCGGGGCGGAAGGCGGCGCCGCCCTCCAGACCCAGGCCCCAACGGGGGTAAATCTGAGATTCCGCCCTCGGAAGCATCACATAGCCGCGGGCCGATGCGCTAAGCTGCTGCATGAACAGATTCCGGGCCTTGTCGGCCCCTGCGAACACCCGGGGAGAATCCGAAAGGGGACTGCGGGTAAATTTGACGCTGCCCAGGCTGTAGATGTTGTTGGAGAAACTGTAGCGGAGCTGGGGAACAAAGCCGACATTCAGGCCGTATCGGCTGAAGTTCAGGGGGACATAGGCCCTCAGGGAGCCGGTCAGAAGCGGCGTAGAACGGAGGGAGACAGCGTTTCCATAGCTCACCTGGTCTCCTTCCTGCGTTTCCGTGAGGGTGTACTGGCGGGCCAGGCGGTCTCCGTAGTCTATCTGGGCTTCCAGCACCGGATATTGTCCGGCGTAGGTGAGTTTTGTGTGGAGGGCCGTCCGCCAGCCTTCGGCCTTGTCCGGATTGGGATGGAAGGCAATGCCGGCCTGGCCGTAGAAGGTGCCCAGCGTGTTCTGGAACATGCCGATAGCGCCCGGAGAAAGCGTCTCGTACGAATACTCGAAGGAGCCGGCCATCACGTCGTCCACATCCACATACAGCGGCAGCCAGGTGTGAAGCCGCAGCGGGTGGGCCAGCTTGTAATAGCGTTTGGGCTCCGAGAGCGGAATCTCCTTTTTCAGGTCCGGAGCCGGGCCCAGGGCACGCTCCTGAGCGGTAATGGCGTCCTCGACAACATACTGATGAAGCTCATCGTGGCGCACTTCGCGGGGCTTGAGTGCGCCGATGGGAAAGCGGAACAGTTTCCCTCCGGTCAGCGTCTGGGAAATGCCGTAGTAATACTGGTCGTCAGAGGTAAGATCCGTGATGCCATAACGTGTATTGGTTATCTGCATCAGCTTTCCCTCTGCCGGGAAGTACTGGTAGAGTTCGTTCACGCCCGTGCGGTCCGACACCCACTCCACGCAGTTGTCACCGCCGCCCAGGTTCACGATTTTCTGGTGGGTGGGAGGCAGCACCGTGCTCCACGCTTCTCCATGGGCCGATATCCGGTACAGCCCGTATCCGTCGTCCGTTACGCCCAGGCAGTAAAGGTCTTCTCCCAGCCAGGCTGTCTCCGTGAGCTGAACCCCCTGCGGGGCCTGCCTGCGCCGGACAACGCTTCCGTCCCGGGCCGATATTTCCGTCAGGTAAGTCTCTCCCGTCACGGCATAGTCCACCGTGGCCAGCGTTTCACCGTCGGCGGAAGGGACCGGATTGTACATCCGCGTCCCGTGGGTGAGGGTGTGTACTTTCTGCGTTGCCAAATCCAGGTAACACACTACGGAACTTCCGGAGAGCGTCCAGCGCGGATGGGGGCGGGTCTCGCTCCAGTAGAGGCGCCCGTGAACAGGGTCATGAAACAGCGAGGAGGAGTGGTAGGCATAGGTGTGGAGCAGTTTTTCCTTCCCTCCGGAGATGCGTACCAGCTGCGTGTTGTGCAAATAGCCCTCCCGGATAAGATAAATGTCTTTATCTATCCATACAGGGGTGGAGTAATCCAGCGGAAAGTCCGTTTCGGGGGTGAGCTGCTCCATTTCCACGAAGGGGGCGCGGGCCATGTCATCGGCCTTCCAGATGTCATGGAAAGTTTGCATGATGTCCCGGAAGCCGTCTTCTTCGTTTTTCCGGCCGGCGTCCTTCAGGACTTTCGAAAAATTATAGGGGGCGAAAAGCCAGGGCTTCCGCACCTTGATATCCAGTCCCCGGTCGGCATAATCCGGTATATTGTACAGATAGCGCGTACCGGCCATCAAGACATACCCGGCCTTGTAATAGTCCGGCGTAAGGCGTTTGTAGGAGCCTTTGCTCCAGAGCGTCAGGTTTCTCCAGTCTCCCTGGTCCAGCGCCACGCGCATATAGTTCAGGAAGTCCGCCGTGCGGGCCCGGGTGCCGTTGGCCAGTCCCGTTTCTGCGGCCACCGCGTCCCCTTCCCCGCGGGTGCTGGTAAGATAAACGGCCCAGGCAAACGGCGCGGAGCCCTGGCCGATGACATAAGAAAGCCCCTTGAAGAAGCCGGCGTCTTCCATTTTTTCCAACTGCGCCTGGTGGCGGGGCTCATGGGCCGCCAGCTGGATGGGCCAGCTCACGGGGTCCGAATTGTAAGCGGGAGGGAGGGTGTAGAGGTCCATCCTGGTGGGCGCCCAGGCCACGGAACCGTTGGAATACATATTGTGCGTATGCAGCACCACCGGCATCTTCCGGTTCCATTTTCCGCTTTGGGGCGTATGGCCCAGAGAACGTCCCATCGGCTCCCGGAACGCCTCCAACAGGCGGGCATACACACGCGCCAGGGAATCGGCCCCTTCGGGATAAATAACCTTGTAATAAGGGCTCTCCATGCTGTACCAGCGCAGGTGACCCGGATCTTCTCCGGGGGTGTAGAATTGGGCGCGGGCCGCCAGAGAGGCAACCAGCAGGAGGGTTAAAACCGTCAGACTCTTGCGCATAATATACAAAAATAAGTAAAAAACCGTAAATTTGTACATTATGAAAGTAAGAATCAGACTCTTGTGCCTTCTTGCCCTGGCCCTTTCCTGCGGACCCCGCGGGAACAAGGCGGCCCAGGCGCCCGCCACACGCAGCTTTCCCATGGCCGAAGTGCCCACCATGCTCACGGAACCCGCAGAGCGGGCCGTCTGGCTGGCACAGCATTTCTGGGACCGTTTCACCGACACGCAGAAACTGTATCCCTGCGACTCGCTCACGGTAAACGGTGTACCCTTGGAGCCCCTGGAAGGCCAGGTAGGGCTGTTTGCCTCCCTCCTTCAGCAGATTCCTTTACCGGAAGGAGAGAAGGCCATGGTGAGTGCCTTCCGCCGCTTGGAGGCCTTCCAGGAGGCGCAGCCTCAGGGGAATGTGTTCACGCAGACATCGGCCCTTATTTCCCGTTATTTCTTCGACCCCAATTCCCCTGTCCGCAGCGAAGACCTGTACCTTCCCTTCGTGACCCTGCTGGCAGAGTCTCCGCTTACGCCTCAGAACTTGAAGCCGGGCTACGCCTGGGATGTAAAAACCTGTTCCATGAACCGCACAGGCACCCCTGCGGCCGATTTCACCTTCGTGGACACCGCCGGCCGCCGCCGTACCCTTTATGGCATCCGGGCGGAATGGACGCTCCTTATCTTCGGCAATCCGGACTGCAGCGCCTGCCGGGAGCTCATGGAGGCCATGGAGGAAAGTGCAGAGATATCGGCCCTTCAAGACCAAGGCCGGCTCAAGGTGGTGGACGTGTACATAGACGAAGACATTGCCCTCTGGAAAGAGCGCATGGAGGATTATCCGAGCCATTGGATTAACGGCTACGACCCCTCCTTCACCATCCGGCAAGACCGTCTGTACGCCGTACGGGCCGTGCCTTCCCTATACCTGCTGGATGCCGGCAAAACGGTGGTGCTCAAGGACGCCCCGGCGGAGCGGGTGCTGGAGCTGCTCTCCTCCCTGTAGAACTTCTCCTGTCCGGCTGTTGCAAAGACAGCGAAAAATATGTAAGTTTGCATAGCCATGCAACAGTATTTAGACCTCCTCAGACATATCCGCACCCACGGCGTGATGAAGGAAGACCGCACCGGAACGGGCACCCAGAGCGTGTTCGGCTATCAGATGCGCTTCAACCTGGCTGACGGCTTCCCCCTGCTCACCACCAAGAAGGTGCATCTCAAGTCCATCATCCATGAGCTCCTGTGGTTCATAGCCGGAGACACCAACGTGAAATACCTCCGGGACCACGGCGTCACCATCTGGGACGAGTGGGCCGATGAAAACGGAGACCTGGGCCCCGTGTACGGGCACCAGTGGCGCTCCTGGCCCGCCCCGGACGGCCGCAGCATAGACCAGCTGGCGCAGGTGGTGGAAACCATCCGCCGGAACCCGGACTCCCGCCGCATGCTGGTGAGCGCCTGGAACCC
>CAMOKK010000023.1 GCA_946617545.1 uncultured Bacteroidales bacterium
TGCAGCGCTATGCCATGGACTCCACCCGCTTAGGCATCCCCATCATCCTGGCCGAGGAAGCCCCCCACGGGCACATGGCCATAGGCACCACCGTCTTCCCCACGTCGATAGGCCTCAGCGCCACCTGGGACACCGAGCTCATGGAAGAGGTGGGCCGCGTCATCGGCAAGGAACTGATGGCGCAGGGCGGAACCATCGGCTACGGCCCGGTGATAGACCTTTCCCGCGAACCCCGCTGGTCCCGCGTGGAGGAAACCTACGGAGAAGACGTTTATCTTACCTCCCAGCTGGCATCGGCCATGGTGAAGGGCACCTCCTGCGAGGGCGTCATCTCCACCCTCAAGCATTTTGTGGCCTATGGCATTCCCGAAGGCGGCCATAACGGCAGCCCTTCCCACATAGGCCCCAGGGACCTGGAGGAGAATGTGCTGCCCACCTTCAAGGCGGCCATCGACGGCGGCGCCCTCTCGGTGATGACCAGCTACAACACCATTGACGGCATCCCCTCCACCTGCAACGAAGAGCTCTTGACCGGCGTTTTGCATGAGCGCTGGAATTTCCCGGGCTTCGTGGTGAGCGACCTGGAGAGCATCGACGGCATCTATACCAGCCACCATGTGGCAAAAGACCGGCAGCAGGCCGGCGAAATGGCCTTGAACGCAGGCGTGGACGTGGACCTGGGCGCCCACTGCTATGCCCTCCTGAAGGAGTCGGTAGAGGCGGGCCGCGTCTCCATGGCCACCCTGGACCGCGCCGTGAAGCGCGTCCTTGTGAGAAAATTCGAAGCCGGACTCTTTGACAACCCCTACCTGCCGGAAGAATCGGCCGACGGGGTCCGCTCCCCCGAAAACCTGGCCGTGGCCGCCCAGGCCGCCCGTGAAGGGGTGACGCTTCTGAAAAACAACGGCATCCTGCCCCTGAGGGCCGGCACGCGCATCGCCCTGGTGGGTCCCAATGCCGACAACCAGTACAACCAGCTGGGAGACTATACCGCCCCGCAGGCCCCGGAAAACGTGGTTACCATGCTGGAGGGGCTCCGGAACGCCGGAGCTGCCGTCACCTATGTGAAGGGCTGCGCCGTGCGGGACACCAAAACCGCCAACATAGCCGAGGCCGTCCAGGCCGCCCGCCGCTCCGACGTGGTGGTGGCCGTGGTGGGCGGGTCGTCGGCCCGGGATTTCCGCACCAAATACATTGACACCGGCGCCGCCGTGGTGGACCAGACCGCCGTTTCCGACATGGAGGCCGGCGAGGGCTTCGACCGCAGCACCCTGGACCTGCTGGGCCTCCAGCCTCAACTTCTGAAAGAGCTTAAAGCTACCGGTAAACCGCTGGTGGTGGTGTATGTCGAAGGCCGCCCCTTGGACAAGAGATGGGCCGATGAAAACGCCGACGCCCTCCTCACCCTCTGGTATCCCGGAGGGGAAGGCGGCACCGCGCTGGCCGATGTCCTGCTGGGCCGCTACAACCCCGCCGGACGCCTGAGCGTGAGCGTGCCCCGCAGCGTGGGCCAGATTCCCGTATACTACAACAAGAAGATGCCCTACAGCCACGACTACGTGGAAGAGAGCGCCGCTCCCCTGTATCCCTTCGGCTACGGGCTCAGCTACTCCACGTTCACCTACAGCAACCTTCGCGTGGAAGGAACGGTGCCGGACCAGGCCTGCGTGAAGGTAGATGTAAGCAATAACGGCACCCTGGCCGGAGACGAGGTGGTGCAGGTGTACATCCGGGACCTCACGGCCTCCACCGCCCGGCCGCGCAAGCAGCTCTGCGCCTTCCGCCGCGTGAAGGCCATCGGCCCGGGAGAGACCGTCACCGTGAGCCTGCCGCTGCAGCGCAGCGCCTTCGAACTGGTGAACCCCGCCATGCAGCGGGTGGTGGAACCCGGAGAATTCGAGCTCCAAGTGGGCGCTTCCTCGGAAGACATCCGCCTCAAAACGATAATCAATTACCAATAACCACATGAATATCACAGCATTATTATTAACCGTCACGCTGCCCTTCTGGCAGGACATCCACACCACATCCGTGAATGCGGAAACCCAGCGCACGGAGGTTGTCTACTTTGCCAGCCGGGAAGACGCCCTCTCCAAAGGTTTCCGCGAGAGTGAAAACTACAGGAGTCTGAACGGCACCTGGGACTTCAAGTATTTTGAGGACCACCGCCAGATGGGCGTCCCCTCCTCCTGGGACAAGATTCAGGTTCCCGGAAACTGGGAGGTCCAGGGATGGGGCACCGCCATCTATACCAACATTATGTACGACTTCTGCCCGGAGAATCCCGTTCCCGGCGTTCTGCCCCAGGCCGTTCCCTCCGCCCTGTACCGGCGCAGTTTCACCGTTCCGGACAGCTGGAAGGGACGGGAAGTGTATCTGAACCTCTGCGGCAGCAAAAGCGGCACCTATGTATATGTGAACGGCCAGGAGATTGGCTACTGCGAAGACTCCAAGGACCTGGCCCGCTTCCGCATTACGGAGGCCCTCAAGCCCGGAGAGAACGAGCTCATGCTCAAGATTTACCGCTACACCCAGGCTTCCTGGCTGGAAGATCAGGACTTCTGGCGCATCTCCGGCCTGGAGCGGGATGTTTACCTTTCCAGCGAGAGCAAACATAGCGGTTTCAACTTCCGGGTAGTCTCCACCCTGGACACCGATCTTACCACCGGCCTGTTCCAGCTCAAGATGACGGCCGCAGAACCCACGGACGTGTTCTACGAACTGTTGGACAAAGACGGTAAAGCCGTGGCCGACGCCTCCTTCCGCTTCTCTGGCTCTGTGGAATCCGTGATGGAAAGCCTTCCGGGCGTCCGCCGCTGGAGCGCCGAAACCCCCGAGCTCTACACCCTGGTGCTGCGCGTAAACGGGGAATACACCCGTTTCCATGTGGGTTTCCGCCGCTTGGAGATTGCTACCGTCAAGGACGGGGAAAAGGACGTGAAGGCCTTCCTGGTGAACGGCCAGCCCGTGAAATTCAAGGGCGTGAACCTGCATGAGCACAACCCCTATACCGGCCACTACACCACCCGGGAGAACATCTTGGAAGACCTGAAGCTCATGAAGCTTTGCAATGTCAACGCCATCCGCACCTGCCACTATCCCCAGCAGCGGGAGTTCTACGAGCTCTGCGACTCCCTGGGTTTCTATGTGTATGACGAAGCCAATATCGAAACCCATGGCATGGGGTACGACCTCAAGAAAACCCTGGGCAACAAGCCGGAGTGGTATGAAAAGCATCTGGACCGCACCCTCAACATGTACTACCGCACAGCCAGCTATCCCTGCGTAACCATTCTGTCCCTGGGCAACGAGGCCGGCAACGGTGTGAACTTCTACGAGACCTACAAGGTGCTCAAGGCCCTGGAGGCCGACGGCCAGAACCGGCCCGTCGTGTATGAAAGGGCGGAGGCCGAATGGAATACGGACTTCCTGAACCCCATGTATCCCGGAACCGAATGGCTCCGCCGGATGGGAGAAAGCTATTCTGCCAAGCCCATCGCCCTCTGCGAGTACTCCCATGCCATGGGCAATTCCAATGGCTCCATTGACTGGATGTGGGAGCAGTTCTATGCCCACAAGCACCTGCAGGGCGGCTTTATCTGGGACTGGGTGGATCAGGGCCTCTATGACAAGGAGCGTGGCTGGACTTACGGCGGAGACTACGGGGAGAACGCCCCCTCCGACGCCAATTTCTGCTGCAACGGCCTGGTGAACCCCGACCGGGACCCGCACCCCGGCTTCTACGAAGTCAAGCATGTCTACCAGGATGTGACCATCCGCGCCGTGGATGCGGAAAACGGCCTGTTTGAAATCTTCAACCGGCACTATTTCACGGACCTGAGCCGATACACGGTGAAATACTGGGTGGAGCGGGACGGCAAGCGTCCCTTCTGGTGGTTCACCCGCAAGAAAAAATTCTCCACGCCTCCCCAGACTGCCGAGCAGTTCAAAGTAAGGCTGCCCCGGATGAAAAAAGCTGGCCAGTATCGCATTTTCTTCGAAATCAGTACTTCCCAAGACCTTCCCCTGGTTCAGAAGGGCACCATCCTGGCCTGCGACGAAGTCCTCATCAAAGACACCTCGGCACGAAAGGCCCGGGAAGCCAAGGGAGACATCTCCTACACCAACGGGGACACCCAGGTGGTGGTAAGAAGCGCTTCCATGGAGCTGGTCTTCGACAAGGTGGAAGGCTTTGTCAAGAGCTGGAAAGTGAAGGGAAAGGATTTGGTGGAGCCGTCCTTCGGCATCCGGCCCAATTTCTGGCGCGCCCCCATCGACAATGACTACGGCAACAATGCCCCCGTGAGGACCCTCCAGTTCAAAACGCCCGAGAAGCCGGAGCAGGTGAGCGTATCCAAGCAGGAGAATGGCACCGTCCTTATTGCCCTGAAGGGCCGGGGCGTCCGGGCCTCGGAGAACTATACCGTCTATCCCGACGGCACGCTCTCCATCAGCGTTTCCACGGCCCCGGGCACAGACAAGAACGTGGAAATCCCCCGCCTGGGCTTCCGCTTCAGGCTGGCCGATTCCGCCTTCCGCTACTTCGGCCGCGGCCCCGTGGAAAACTACTGGGACCGCAACTCCGGCACCTTCAAACGCATCTGGGAGTCTTCCGCAGATAAAGAATACTATCCTTACGTGCGTCCCCAGGAATGCGGCCACCACACGGATACCGAATGGCTCTCCGTGGGCGGCTTCACCGTGGTGCGCGGCGCAGAGCCCTTCGAGTTCAACGCCCTCCGCCTGAGCGTGGAAGACCTGGACGGCGGAGAGCAGAAAACCCAGACGCACCTTTGCGACATTACGCCCCGGGATTTCACCGAAGTTTGCATAGACTACAAGATGAGCGGGTTGGGTGGCTATGACAGCTGGGGCTCCCGCCCGGAGAAAGCCCGTACCCTCTGGAGCACGGAAAGCTACAGTTATAACTTCACCCTCACCCCCGACAAACCTTCCAAAGCAGCCCGATATGAATAAAAGCCTGTCATACCTTGCCCTCGCGGCCCTTCTGCTGGCCTCCTGCACAACGCAGGAAGCACCCTTCGGAGCCCTTCCCACGCCGGAACAGATAGAATGGCAGGATATGGAACTGAATATGTTCTGCCACTTCGGCCCCAACACTTTCACCGGCCTGGAATGGGGAGAGGGAACGGAGGCCGAAGACCTCTTCAACCCTACGGACCTGGACTGCCGCCAATGGGCGCGTACGGCCAAAGCCGCCGGCTTCAAGGGCATCATCATCACCGGCAAACACCACGACGGTTTCTGCCTCTGGCCCAATCCCGTATCCAAGCACACCGTACGGGAGAGTTCCTGGCGCGGCGGCCGGGGAGACGTGCTCAAAGAGCTTTCCGAGGCCTGTGCAGAGGAGGGAATCAAATTCGGCATCTATATCTCCCCTTGGGACCGCCACGACCCTACCTACGGCACCGAGGCCTATAACGAGGTGTTCCGCCAGACGCTGGAGAGCGCCCTTTCCGGCTACGGCCCCGTGTTTGAACAGTGGTTCGACGGCGCCTGCGGAGAAGGCCCCAACGGAAAACGCCAGGTCTACGACTGGGAATTGTTCCATAAAGAAGTGTTCAAGTGGCAGCCGCAGGCCGTCGTATTTTCCAACATCGGCCCCGGTTGCCGCTGGGTGGGCAACGAGCGGGGCGAGGCCGGCCGTACCAGCTGGTCCACCTTCTCCCCGGATTTACACGGCGCCCTCCACGAGAATCTGCCCGGAGACTACGAGAGCTATCTGACCCAGGGAGACCCGGGCGGCGAGGCCTGGATTCCCTCCGAGACAGACGTTTCCATCCGCCCGGGCTGGTTCTGGAAAGAGAGTGAGAACTCTCAGGTGAAATCCGTGAAACAGCTGCTGGACATCTACTACAAGAGCGTGGGGCGCAATTCCCTGCTGCTGCTCAACGTTCCGCCGGACACCCGCGGCCGCATCCATGAGATTGACTCCGTCCGCCTGATGGAATTCCGTCAGGCCCTGGACCAAATTTTTGCCGACAACCTGGCCCTGTCACAGAGTCGCGAGGGCAACACCTGGACGGTGAAAGTCCAGGCCGACAAACCCTTCAACCGGGTGGTCCTGCAGGAAGACGTTGCCAAAGGGCAGCGGATTTCCGCCTTCACCGTAGAGGTGGAGACGGCCGATGGCTGGGCCCCGCTGGCCCAGGAGACCACCGTGGGGCGCAAACGTATCCTGCTGGTGCCCCAAACCAGCTGCGAGACCCTTCGGGTACGGGTGACGGACGCCCTGGCCAAACCGCTGTTGAAAGACATCGGCCTGTATTTTGATTCCCTTTAGAGTCTGTTTTGAAATGAAGAAAGTTGCCTTAGCCCTCGCCAGCGGCGGTCCGCGCGGATTCGCCTACATCGGAGCCATCGAAGAGCTCCTTGCCCGCGGGTATGAAATCAGCTCCATCGCCGGTGCCAGTGCCGGTTCCTTAGTGGGAGGCATCTACGCCGCCGGAGGCCTGGAGGCTTTCAAGCAGTGGCTCTTCGGCCTGGACCCCGTCAAAGTAATGACCCTCATGGACGTATCCGTGAGCAGGAGTTACCTGGTCAAAGGAGAGCGCGTCATCAACGAAATCAAAGCCCGCGTGCCGGAGGTGAACATCGAAGACCTCCCCATCCCCTTTACGGCCGTGGCTACGGATTTGTACACCGGAGAGGAGGTGATTTTCCGGGAGGGCCCCCTGTTCGAGGCCATCCGCGCCTCCATCTCCATTCCCTCCATGTTCAAGCCCGTGGAGTGGAAGGGACGCACGCTGGTGGACGGCGGCATGGTGAACACCTTCCCCCTGAACCGCGTGGCCCGCACGGAGGGAGACATCCTGGTGGGCTTCAACGTGAACCAGATTGACGCGGCCGAAATCCAGGGCTACCTGGACAGCCTGGCCGCCATCTCCCGCGAGTCGGACCACTCGCTCCTGGGCCGCATCCAGGCCGGTCTGCAAACCCGCCAGCTGGAAGAGAGCGGCCGGCAGAACTGGATTCCCGTGGATGCCTCCGACAATTTCTACACCGTGTTGCAGCGCAGTTTCGGCATCATGAACTGCAGCCTGTCCCGGATAGGCATTGAGCTCACGCCTCCGGATGTGCTCATCAGCCTGCCCTACGATTCCTACCACGGGGTTTACGGCTACTCCCACGCCCGCGAAATCGCCGAGCTGGGCCGCAGGCTGACGGCCGAGGCCCTGGACGCCTACGAAAAGAAACATGCCTAAAAGCGCCACCATAAAGGACGTGGCCGCCGCAGCCGGTGTGTCGCCCTCCCTGGTTTCCTTTGTTTTCAACGGAAAGAACCGGGTGGGCGCCCAGACCCGCGAGCGGGTGCTGGAAGCGGCCCGGAAGCTGGGTTACAAGCCCGCGGAAGCACCGGAGCGCCTGGAGTGGCCCGCCGCCCGGTTTATCGGCGTGGTGGTTCCTGAGCTGGAGGCGCATGCCGGATGGATAGAGCAGCTTACCCACAGCGCCTACCGCCGGGGTTATACCGTCCTGGCGGCCAGTGCCCAAAACGACCCTGTACACTTCTGCCATCTGGTCAGGGCCTTCTCGGGCACCCTGGGCCTGGTGGCCCGGCTGCCGCAGGAAGACAAGAAAGAACTGACGGATGCCGTCAAACTAAGCGGAATACCCTATGTCATATCCGCTGACGAAAAAGCGGACCAAACCATACAGAATTTAATCAATCAGCTATGAGTAAAATAATCATTGAAGGAAAACCTCTTCCGGGCATGCCTTGGGAAGACCGCCCGCAGGGCTGCAAGGCCCCCCTCTGGAGATACAGCGCCAATCCCGTGATTCCCCGGGACCTGCTGGAGAACTCCAACAGCATTTTCAACAGCGCCGTCGTACCCTTTGAAGACGGCTTTGCCGGCGTATTCCGCTGCGACGACACCAACCGCCGCATGACCCTCCATGCCGGCTTCTCCAAAGACGGCATCCACTGGAACATCGAGGCCGATACCATCCGCTTCGAAGGAGCCAACCCCGAAGTGGCCCAGTGGGTGTACGGCTACGACCCCCGCGTAGCCCTCATCGACGGCAAGTACTGGGTGAGCTGGTGCAACGGCTATCACGGCCCCACCATCGGCCTGGCCTGGACGCTGGATTTCAAAACCTTCCACCAGGTGGAGAACGCCTTCCTGCCCTACAACCGCAACGGCGTGCTCTTCCCCCGTAAGATTAATGGCCGCTACGCCATGCTCTCCCGCCCCTCCGACACCGGCCACACCGCCTTCGGAGACATCTTCTACAGCGAATCGCCGGACATGGAGTTCTGGGGACACCACCGCCACGTAATGGCACCCGCCCCCTTCGAACTTAGCGCCTGGCAGTGCATGAAGATTGGCGCCGGTCCCGTGCCCATCGAGACCTCCGAAGGCTGGCTGCTCTTCCACCACGGCGTGCTCCACAGCTGCAACGGCTACGTGTACAGTTTCGGCAGCGCCCTGCTGGACCTCAACGAGCCTTGGAAGGTGATTGCCCGAAGCGGCCCCTACCTCATCTCTCCCCAAATGCCGTACGAGTGCATGGGAGACGTTCCCAACGTCACCTTCCCCTGCGCCGCCCTGCACGACAGCGCCACCGGTCGCATTGCCATCTACTACGGCTGCGCAGACACGGTGACCGGCCTGGCCTTCGGCTACATCCCGGAAATCATCGAGTTCACCAAGCGCACCAGCATCGTGTAATGCGCCGTGGTGCGCAACTTGCAGACAATGAATTAATTACGAAAATCCTCCTCGGAAAAATTCCGAGGAGGATTTTTATAGCTTGCTTATAATCAAGCAGTTCCACAACACGCCTTGGGGCTGAAAAGGGTCAAGGCTATGTGCGGAAAAATTCGTATCTTTGCGCAAACCGTATCGACCATGAAAAAGCGTCTCCTTTTGGCGGCACTGCTGGTGAGCACTGCCCTTCATGCCCAGACGGAATGGGTGAATCCCTTTATCGGCACGTCCAACTTCGGGGCGTGCAATCCCGGGGCCGTCACTCCCAACGGGCTCATGAGCGTGAGTCCCTTCAACGTAATGGGTTCCAGCCTGAATACCTGGGACAAGGACAGCCGCTGGTGGAGCACGCCTTATGTGGAAGAAAACAGCTTCTTTACCGGTTTCACGCATGTGAACCTGTCCGGCGTGGGCTGCCCGGAGCTGGGCTCCCTCCTCACCATGCCCACCACCGGGCCGCTGCAGGTGGACTACCATATCTATGGCAGTGAATACAAGGACGAGGTGGCGCATCCCGGCTATTATGGCGTGGAGCTGCTCAGCGGCATCAAGGCGGAAGCCACCGCCACCACCCGCAGTTCCATAGAGCGCTATACCTTCCCCGGTGGAGAGGGCAATATCCTCCTGAACCTGGGAGAGGGCCTCACCAACGAGAGCGGCGCCACGGTTAAAAAGGTGAGCGATACGGAAATCGAGGGCTTCAAGCTCATGGGCACCTTCTGCTACAACCGCAACGCCGTGTTCCCGCTGTACTTCGTGCTGCGGGTGAGCAAGGCCCCGGATGCCGCCGGTTATTGGAAAAAACAGCGTCCCATGACCGCCGAAGCCGCCTGGGATGCCGATGCCGGCAAGTACAAGATTTACAAGGACTACTCCCGCGAGCTCAGCGGAGACGATATCGGCTATTGGTTCCATTACGACGGCCTGCAGGCCGGGGAGGAGGTGCTGGTGCAGATGGGTGTCTCTTTCGTGAGCATCGAGAATGCCCGGCAGAACCTGGACGCGGAGCAGCAGGGTTTCGCCTTCGAGCGCGTGAGGCGGCAGGCCGATGCTTCGTGGAAGGAACACCTGGGCCGCGTACGGGTGGAAGGTGGATCGGCCGACCAGAAAACCATCTTCTATACGGCACTGTACCATACCCTCATCCATCCCAACATCCTGAACGACGTGAACGGGGAATACCCGCTGATGCAGAGCCCCGGAATCGGAAAAGTCAAGGACTATGACCGCTACACGGTGTTCTCCCTCTGGGACACCTACCGCAACCTCCACCAGCTGATGACGCTGCTTTGGCCTGAGAAACAGACCGCCATGGTGCGCTCCATGATAGACCAGTACCGCGAATGGGGCTGGATGCCCAAATGGGAGCTCTACGGCCGCGAAACCTGGACCATGGAGGGAGACCCCGCCATCTGCGTGATTGCCGACACCTGGCTCCGAGGGCTCCGCGACTTTGACATCGAGACTGCCTACGAGGCTTTCCTGAAATCGGCCGATACCCCCGGTGCGCAGAATCTCATGCGCCCGGACAACGACCCGTATATGGAGCGGGGCTATATTCCGCTGGGCTGGTTTGCCGGTGACTTCTCCGGCGACAATTCCGTCTCCCATGCCCTGGAGTACTACGTGGCCGATTACGCCCTCTCCCGCCTGGCCGCAGACCTGGGCCGCCCGAAGGACGCCGCCCGCTTCTACGAGCGCTCCCTGGGCTATAGGAAGTATTACTCCGCTGCAGACAAGTGCCTGCGTCCCCGCCAGCCTGACGGCAGTTTCCTCACGCCATTCGACCCCGAAGACGGGGCCGATTTCACCAACGCCCCCGGGTTCCATGAGGGCAGCGCCTGGAACTACAGCTTCGCCGTTCCCCATGACGTAGCCGGCTATGCCAGGCTCCAGGGCGGAACCAAGGCGTTTGTGAAGAACCTCCGGCACGTCTTTGACGAGGGCCTGTACGACCCCGCCAACGAGCCGGATATTGTGTACCCCTATCTCTTCTCCCGTTTCAAGGGCTATGAGAAACACACCTGGGAGACGGTGGAAACAATCTTGGCCAAAAACTACAAGAACAGCCCGGACGGTATTCCCGGCAACGATGACACCGGCACCATGAGCGCCTGGGCCGTATTTTCCATGCTGGGCTTCTATCCGGACTGCCCCGGCGAGCCCGCCTTCACCCTTACCCGGCCCACCTTCCCGAAGGCCGTAATCACGCTTCCGGACGGCCGGGAACTCACCATCACCCGCACCGGCTCCAAAGCTTCCCGGGCCCTGGTGGACGGGCGTAACAAAGGCTACCGCATCTCCCATACGGATCTGACCGGCAGCCGCAACATCGTGTGGAAGTAAGCGTATGAAGATTCTGACCCTTTTCCTGGCCCTTTTTCTGACTTTCCTGCCGGAAAGCACACCCAACGTGTTCTTTTCCCAAGGCGGGCAGCAGGAGGTATGCTGGGAAGAGGCGGACGAGCTGGAAGAGGAAGCGATTCTTCGGATTCCGCTGCGTCTGCAAAAAAGAATACTGCCGCCATCCCTGACCCATCTCGGGGAC
>CAMOKK010000024.1 GCA_946617545.1 uncultured Bacteroidales bacterium
CCCAGGGTATCGGCCTGTTCCGTATCGAGCACATGTTCTATGGCCGCAACAGCGAGCAGCCCCTCAGCAAGCTCCGCAAGATGATTCTCTGCGACACCGACGAGGAGCGCAAGGCCGCCCTGGAAGAGCTGGAGCCCTTCATGAAGGCCGCCGTCAAGGAGACCCTCCGCGTCATGGACGGCAAGCCGGTGGTGTTCCGTCTGCTGGATCCGCCGCTGCACGAGTTCGTTCCTCAGGGTGAGGACAAGAAGAAGGAGCTGGCCAAGGACCTCGGTATCAGCGTGGCCGAAGTGGAGAAACGTGGAGAGAACCTCCACGAGGTGAACCCCATGATGGGTCACCGCGGTGTGCGTCTGCACGTGAGTTTCCCGCTCATCGCCGAAACCCAGTACCGTGCCATCTTCACCGCCACGGCCGAACTCCAGAAGGAAGGCCTGCACCCTCATCCGGAAATCATGATTCCGGTTACCATCAGCGCCCGTGAGCTCAGCTTCCAGAAGGCCATCTGCGACCGCATCAAGGCTCAGGTAGAGGCTCACACCGGCCAGCTCATCGACTACCAGTTCGGTACCATGATCGAGATCCCCCGTGCCGCCCTCACCGCCGACCGCATGGCCCGCGCCGCGGAGTTCTTCAGCTTCGGTACCAACGACCTTACCCAGATGACCTTCGGCTTCAGCCGTGACGATATCGGCACCTTCATGGGTGACTACCTGGGCAACAAGATCCTGGATGCCGACCCGTTCCAGACCATCGACACCAAGGCCGTGGGCCAGCTGGTGAAGATTGGCGTGGACAAGGGCCGCAGCAAGCGTCCCGGCCTGCAGTGCGGTATCTGCGGAGAGCACGGCGGAGACCCTGCCTCCATCGCGTTCTTCAATACCATCGGCATTGACTACGTGTCCTGCAGCCCGTTCCGCGTGCCCATCGCCCGCCTCGCCGCGGCCCAGGCTGCCATCCAGCAGGCCTAAGCGCAGTTTTGTAAAAGAGACAGCCTTCCGCCCCGGGCGGGAGGCTGTTTTTTTGTCTTTGTCCCAAAATTTCACTAATTTTGAAGCATGGCCGTAGATTTACTCTTCAGCAGCTACATTCTGGACGGTGTTTCCATGCCTGTAACGCCCGCCCGCATGCTCCGGGACTGCAGCTCGCAGCCCCTCCGGGAACCGGGGATTTCTCCGGAAACCCTGGCCGATGAACACCTGGACCTCTCTCCGGACCATTTCCCCTTTGATGAGAAAGACATCCCGAAGTACGCCGTCGCGGTGGAAGGCTTCCGCCGCACATTGCCGCTTCCTTTCGCAGGGCCCTATACCGCCTCCAAGGTGGCCCAGGCGCTCATTGACGTGCTCTGGTTCACGGGGCATTTCCGTCTGGGCGATCTGAGCCTGAAGGCCGATTGGAAGTGGAGCCTGAAGGGAATAGGCTACGGCGCCGCTTTCTACGACTCCGTGGAGGCCGCCTGCAACTATGTGGATGCGCTGGGTGTGAAATTGGAGAAGATAGGCCTGGGTTCCGGCGCCCCTGCCGTGAACTTCAAGGCCGGCACCCAAGTGGAAGAGGAAGATGCGGACAATGAGGAAGAAGACCTTTACCGGGATACCTCCTACCGCACGGCCCATCCCCGGATGAGCCGCCGCCGCAAGGTGCCCGCTTCCATCCAGCCGGAAGCCTCCGACTGGCTCATCTACATCCCCTTCGACCCCTGCGACTACCGCTTGGGCGGCTCTACGCTGGCCCAGGCCATGGGCGCCACACCCGCCACGCCGGCCGATGTGGCCGATGCCGACTACTTCATGGACTGCTACGAAGTGATGCGGGAACTGGTGGAAGACGGGGTGGTGAAGGCCGGTGTCACCGTGGGGGACGGCGGTCTGATGACCGCCCTGAGGGCCATGGCCGCCGGCGGAACCGGGGCCGATGTCTCCATCTCCGAAATCTCCAAGGCCTACGGCGGGGAACTCCCCGTGCGGGTGCTGTTCTCGGAGGTGCCCGGCGTACTGGTCCAGATAGCGGACGAAGATTACGACTACGTGGATGCGGAGTTCATCCTCCAGGATGTGGTGTACTTTCCCATCGGCCATCCTGTTCCCGGAAAGGGAGAAGTGAACCTGCGCCCCCGTATTGAAATACCGCAAATACTTGAATCACTGCTTAATACACTGGAAGGAGAAGACTAATATGGCCAAAATTTTCGTTTTAGACACCAATATTGTCCTGCACGACCACACCGCCATCCGGCAGTTCCAGGACAACGACATCGTGGTTCCCATGGCCGTGGTGGAAGAACTGGACAAGTTCAAGAAGGGCAACGACGCCCTCAGCTTCAACGCCCGCGCTTTCATGCGCGAGATGAACCAGCTGATGGACCGCAAGCCCAACGGCCAACGGGGCTTCCCGCTGGGCAAACGCCTGGGCTTCATTAAGTTGGAACCCAACCACCCCTTCGCCCCCAAATTCCAGGACCTTTTCAAGGACGACACCCAGGACCACCGCATCCTCTCCACCGCCATGTGGGTGCGCGACCATAACCCGGAGCGCTTCGTGGCCCTGGTCACCAAGGACATCAACCTGCGTCTGAAGGCCAAGGCCGTGGGCATGGAAGCCCAGGACTACCTGAAGGACCGCGTGGACGACGAGGTGATGGTGAGCCTGGAGCAGGAAGTGATTACGGTGGAAGCCTCCTCCGAGGCCACCCAGCGCCTGGCCTACGGGCAGGACAACTGCATCCCCTGGCAGGAGGTCTCCGAAAAAGAGCCCCGCCCCAACCAGCTGTACAAGTTCCTCTTCGGCGGGGAAACGGTCTGTGCCCGATACGACGCCTCCCGCAAGGTCATCGGCCTGGTGCGTACCCAGGCGGCCGCCGGCATCCGTCCCCGCAACGACGAGCAGAAATTCGCCCTGGACGCCTGCCTCAATCCCAAGATTCCGCTGGTGTCCCTCACGGGCGGCGCCGGCACGGGCAAGACGCTCATTGCCCTGGCGGCAGCCCTGGAGCAGGCCGACGACTACGACCAGATTATCCTCTCCCGGCCCACGGTGGTGCTGGGCGGCCAGGATATCGGCTTCCTCCCCGGAGACCAGAAAAGCAAGATGAGTCCCTATATCCTGCCCCTGATGGACAACCTGGAGGTTATCAAGCACTGCTACAAGCCTGGCAGCAAACAGGCCCAGAAACTGGATGCCATGGTGCGGGAAGAGAAACTGCTCATCTCCCCCCTGGCCTACATCCGCGGCCGTTCCCTGGGCAAGGTGTACTTTATTGTGGACGAGGCCCAGAACCTGACGCCGCACGAGGTGAAAACCATCATCACCCGCTCCGGAGAAGGCACCAAGATGGTGTTCACCGGAGATATCTTCCAGATTGACCAGCCGTATCTGGACCAGTGGAGCAACGGCCTTACGCACCTGGGAGAGAAGATGCGCGGGCAGGCTCTCTTTGAGCACGTGTTCCTGCGCAAGGGAGAACGTTCAGAACTTTCGGAAGTGGCGGCCAAGCTGCTGTAAGCATGGACTACGAGGAACTTATCGGACTAATCTTCAAGCGTTTCCCCTCCGTACAGGGGAACGGCTTCACTCCGGGCAGCTACAAGCCCGGCCTGGAGCACATGCGTGCCTTTGACCGGGCGCTGGGCTGCCCGTCCCAAAAGCTCCGCACCATCCATATCGCCGGCACCAACGGCAAGGGCTCGGTGGCCAGCATGCTGGCATCGGCCCTGGGCTCCTGCGGATACAAGGCGGGGCTCTTCACTTCGCCGCACCTGAACGATTTCCGGGAGCGCATCAAAGTGGGCGGAGAAATGATTCCGAAGGACTACGTGCAGGCCTTCCTGACGGAGTGGCTGCCCTGGATGCAGGAGCAAGACCTTTCCTTCTTCGAGATTACCACCGGCCTGGCCTTCAAGTGGTTCCTGGACCAGAAGGTGGATGTGGCCGTCATGGAAACGGGGCTGGGAGGGCGTCTGGATTCCACCAACATCCTTGAGCGGCCGGAGCTTTGCGTGGTCACTTCCATCGGCCTGGATCACATGGCGCTGCTGGGAGACACGCGGGCAAAGATTGCCGCCGAGAAGGCCGGCATCTTCAAGGCCGACGTCCCCGCGCTGGTAGGGGAGAAGGACCCGGAAACGGCCCCCGTCTTTGCAGAAAAGGCGCAGGGGCTCTGCCCCCTTTACTACGCCAGCGAAAGCTTCCCCTCCCTCTGGGACCGGCACAAGGCCATTTTGGACGATATGGACCTTCCGGCCGATGTCCAGAAGAAGAATCTCCGAACCGTCCTTGTGGCCATAGACCTGCTGAAAACCCGCTTCGAGGGCCTTCAGAACGCAGACGCGGTGACAGACGGCATCATCCATGCCGCCGCCCGGACGGGTCTGAGGGGCCGGTGGGAGCGCCTGAGCGAGCAGCCCTACGTGGTGGCGGATATCGGCCACAATGCGCAGGCGCTGGAATACAATTTCGCCCGCCTGAAAAGGGATGTGGAGAGCGGCCAGTTCTCCTCCCTCATCATCGTGTACGGCATCATGGCCGACAAAGACCTGGACGCCATCCTGCCGCTGATGCCCGCAGATGCCACCTATATCTTTACGACACCCGCCACGCCGCGGGCGCTGCCGGCGGCGGAGCTGCTGCAGCGCTTCAACGAGTACCGCCGTGCCCGGGGGCTTCCGGCCCGTTCCTACCTTTCCGGCAGCGTGCGGGAGGCCGTGCAGATGGCCACCCAGCTGGCGCAGGGGCTCTCTACGCAGCTCAGCCGGAGTGCATCGGCCCCTCCCCAGGAAGTGCCCCCGCTCATCTATATTGGCGGAAGTGCCTTTGTGGTGGCGGAAGCGCTGCCTTTATTCTGAGGCATAGTTATTGAAATGTACCTCTTTTATGAGACGCTTTCTGTTATCTTCCGTGCTGGCCTTTCTGGCCGGCATCTTAAATCTTGCCGCCATGCCTGACGGTCATGAGCTCACGCAGTTGTGGCTTCAGTACGAGCAGGCTCATCATGCAGACCGCCCCCAGAAGGAGGCGGAGATTCTCTCGAAAATCAAGACGGAGGCCGCCCGGAGGAAGCTGCCCGCAGACTTCTACGACGCGGCCACGCAATACGTCTACACGGTCCAGCGCCGGGATTGGAAAAAGCGCCCGGAGCTGCTCCAGGGCCTCAAGGCCGACGTGGACCGCTTCAATTTCCCGCTGGTCACCTTCCTCTGGATGAAAGAATGGGACGGGGCATCGCCCGAGGCGCTCAAGGCCTATGTCCATGCGCATCCGGACGGCTTTGACGGGCACCATCCGGCGCTGTACCGGGGCGTGGACCATTATCTGGGGGGTGCCTTGAAGCCCTTCATCGCCTCCGACGCAGAGTATGTCCTCTGGGCCGTGGCCGACTATGACGCCCTTCAGGAAGTGCTGGCAGGCCGATACCCCGCCGCCGGCATTCTGGAGTATGTGAAGCTGGAGCAGCCCTATAAGAAAGAGGCGCTCACCGCCCTGCGGGATAAATATGAGGGGAAGGCGCTTGCCCTGTTCCCGGAAGCCCAGCTGCTCTCCCTGACCAAGGAGGAACTGGACCGGGCCAAGGCTCCGTCTTCTTCCTATGAGGCCCTGGGAGCCGCCTGCCGCCGTTTTGAAGTGCGGCGGAAGGCTTTCAAAGACTCCGAGGCCACTTTGGCCGCCGTCTGCACGCGGGTAGAGCGGCTGCTGGGAAACCTGCAAGCGCAAAACCTTTCCCTGGAAGTGGATTCCACGCGCGTGAAAGTGCTTTTCCAAAACCTCTACCATGCCAACCTCACGCTGCGGGAGGGAAAGAAAACCCTCAAGACCTGGCAGTTGGCCAATCTGACGCGCAGCTACTACCTGCAGGATACCGTGACGGTGGACTTGCCGGGGCTGCCGGACGGAAGCTATACCTTGGAAGCCGTGAGCGGAGAGCTGACGGCGCAGGAGACATACAGCCAGTACACCCTTTCCCTGGCGTTGAGGCAGGAGGCCGGCGGCCGCACGGTGTATGTGGCCGATTACAAGAGCGGAAAACCTTTGAAGGAGGTGACGCTGCGCCTGCTCAAAAAGGATGTGGAGGTGGCTTCATCGGCCCTTCGGCTGAATGGCTTCACCCCGCTGCCGGCCACTTTTGAGAAGGCTGTGGACGGTCCGGCGTATTACGAGCTGGAGGCCGTGAGCGGGGAGCGCCGCAGCGAGCGCCTTTCGCTGGGCCGCAAGGACGTGATTTACAAGGAGAAAAGCCGTGTATATTGCCACATTTACAAGGACCGCGGGGCCTATACGCCTGGCGATACGCTCCAGTTCAAGACGGTGGTGTATGAAGGGACGGCTGCCGAGGGCTTCCAAGTGTGCAAGGGGAAAGCCCTTTCCGTGCTTTTGAAGGACTCCGAGGGAAACCTCGTGGAAAAGCTTTCCCTGAAGACCGGAGAGTTGGGCTCCGCTTCCGGGCGCTTTGTGATTCCGCACGGCCTCAGGGGCGGTTACTTCTCCCTGGTGGTGGAGAATTTGGCTACGGATTCTTTCCGTGTGGACGAATTCGTGCTCCCTACCTTCGATATTCAGTTTGAGAAACCTCAGGAACTGTATCTTGCGGGCTGCTCCGTGCCGGTGCAGGGAGTGGTGAAGAGCTATTCCGGGCACAGCCTGGGCGGTGCGCGTGTGAGCGTGGCCGTTACCCGCTATGGAAGCGAGGTGTATACGGAGGAGCAGGCGCTGGGGGCCGACGGCGGTTTCCTTTTTGCTTTTGAGGCTGCTCAGACCGGCTATTACCATGCCTTGGTGAAGGTGACGGACGCCACCGGCGAAACCTTGGAGGCCGGCACCGGCTGGTACATTGGCGAGGATTTGCGGGTTGATGCCACCCTTCAGGATATCTTGGAGGCCGATTTGGTGCTGGCAGAGGGCCGATGGACCCCCGTTACCGGAACGCTTGCCCCGAAGGTGGTGCTCCAGGCCCGGAACGCCGGGGGAGAGCCGGTGCCGCTGCCGGTGCAGTTTGAGCTTTACGGAGCCGGAAAGCTGGTGGCTGCCGGTTCCCAGCCCTCCGGCGAAGCCTTGGAATTGAATCTTCCGCAGCCCGGTCTGTATACCTTGAAAACCTATGTGAGCGCCCCTAAACCGGATGGCAGCCTGGCCGAAGGCAAGGGCGAGGAGCAGCTTTTCTGCGTGCTTCCTTCTGCCGCGGCCGTTGGGGCGGAGGTAAAGCGCGTCTTTATTCCGGGAGCTCTGGAAGTGGCGGCCGGAAAGGGCATCGAGGCCCGTGCAGGCAGTGGTACGGGCCCCATTTATGGCATCGCCACACTCTTCGGGGAAGACCGGGAGGTGCTTTCTTCGCAGATGTTTGTGACAAAGAAGGGGAGTGTGGAGCTTCTGTCCTTCCCTTATGAGGCCGATTATCCGGACGCGGTGCGCCTGATGGTGTTCTATTTCCGCGACGGCGAGGCTGTCCGCATGGAACGGGTATACCGCCGGGAGAAGGACCGCTATGCCCTGCCGCTCTCCTTCACCCGTTTTGAAGACAAGACCTATCCCGGAACGCAGTACAGCCTTACCCTGCGCACAGCCCCCGGGACAGAGCTGCTGGTGGCGGCCTGGGACAAGAGCCTGGATGCCGTCCAGGACAATTACTGGCCCGTGGTGAATCTCCGGGACCATGAGGTGGCCTGGATTCCCCTGAATTCCGTCTGCGGGCATATTTCTTCTTCCATCCGCTGGGGCCGGCCCATGTTCAAGGCAACAACGGCCACCCGCGGGGCCGTGATGCTGAATGCCAGCGCAGACCGCATGGAGGTTATGGAGGATGCAGTGGCCGTAGAGGAATCCAAGGCCGAAGGCGCCGCGGCGCTCCCTGCCGGGGTGGTGCCCCGGGAGGTGTTTGCATCGGCCCTTACCTTCCAGCCGCATCTGAGACCGCAGGCCGATGGCACGCTGAATGTGAGCTTCCGCACTTCGGACAAGCTCTCTACTTATTATGTACGCGCATATGCGCACGACGGGGCCATGCACAATGCCCTGGTCCAGCAGGAACTGGTGGTCACCCTGCCGGTGAAGGTTTCCTTGGTGGAGCCGCGTTTCCTCTATGCGGGAGATGTGTACGAGGCGGCCGTGGCGGTGTCTTCCATCACGGACAGGCCGGTGTCCGGCACCTTGATGCTTCGCGCTTCAGACTCCGTGCAGCAGGTTCCCGTGACCGTGGAGCCCGGCGGCACCGTTTCTCATATTTTCCATGTAGAGATTCCCGGGGCTTCCCTCATGCCCGATGTGACCGGGCATCTGGAACTCACCGCTTCCTTTGTTACCCCGGACTTCTCCGACGCGGTGCGGGTGAAGGTTCCGGTGTTCCCTGCCGCCCAGCAGCTCACGGAGGCGCACTCCGCCGTACTGCTTTCCTCCATGGACCGCGACGCTCTCCTTCGCGAATTGCGTTCCCGTTTTGTGAACGTTTCTCCCGACAAGGCGGAGCTCAAGGAAATCACCGTCCTGGATATGGTGAAAGATGCCATTCCTTCTCATCTGGAGCCCCGGGGCAACGACGTCCTCTCCCTTTCAGAGGCTTGGTATGTGAGGCTCATGGCCTCCAGGCTCCCTTCGGGAGACCTCCTGGAGAAGATTCTGGCCTGCCGCAATGCCGACGGAGGCTTCGGCTGGTTCGAGGGCCTTCCTTCCAATGCCATCATTACAGCGGTGCTGCTGGAGCGCTTTGCCCTCCTTCGGGAGCGTGGCTTCGCGGTGCCGGATGTATCGGCCAGTGTTAAATTCCTGGATGCCAAGCAGTTCGGTACGGCCTTCCCGTACTGGTGCGGCTGGGTTTCGGATGCGCAGTATATGCGGGTGCGGGCCCTTTATCCGGAGGTTCCCTTTGAGGTGAAGGCGGTATCGGCCTCCGACAAGAAGCGGCTCGCGGAATTCCGGAAATATGCCAAGAGCTATCTTACCCCTTCTGCTAAGGAGGGCCGTGGGCTTCAGGGGCAGATTCTTTCCAAGGCCCGCCGGCTGCTCACGCTCCGGAGCCTTTCCGCCTCTGCCGAGGGCAAGGCGCTGGCCAAGGCCTGGAGCATCAACCTCAGCTCCAAGTTGGAGAAATCGGCCCGGGCCGATGTGGAATCCCTGCTGGAATATGCCGTAGAGCACCGTGACGGCGGTTGGTACTATCCCAATGCGGTGATGCCCTGGCGCGGCCTGCTGGAAGACGAGGCCTATGCCCATGCGCTCCTGTGCCAGCTGTTGAGTTCCGGTCATTCAGATTCTTCCGGTCATTCTGAGCATAGCGAAGAATCTCTTGCCATTGCCGACGGCATCCGTCTTTGGCTTATGTTGCAGAAAGAGACGCAGAGGTGGGACGCCTCGCCCTCGTTCATCGACGCCATTACTGCCGTTCTGGATGGCTCCGAGGCCGTTTTGAGTACGCGGGTGCTGGCCCTGTCGGCCTCTTATGAGGCGCCGTTTGAACAGATTCAGGCGGCCGGAAACGGCTTCAGGCTGGAGCGGCGTTTCTACCGGAACGACCAGGAGATTATGCCCGGAGACTCGGTGAAGGTGGGGGACAAGATAGAGGTGAAGTACAAGATATGGAACGGTGAGAACCGCAGCTTCGTGCGGCTCACGGCCTCCCGCGAGGCATCCCTGAGCCCGGTGCGGCAGCTTTCCGGCCCGGTGGGCGGCGGCTTCCTGCGGCCGTTGGGGACTGGCCGCGGCTGGGGCTTTACGCCTTATGGGTACCGGCAGGTGAAGGCATCGGCCACGGAATTCTACTTTGATTCCTATCCGGAAGAGGATACCGTGCTCTCCGAGGAGTTCTTTGTTACCCAGGCCGGCCGCTTTGTGGCCCCCGTGGCGGTGATAGAGTCTCTCTACGCGCCCCACTACCGTGCCAATTCCGCCTACCGCGCCCCGCTTGTGAGCCTGTGGCCGTAAATGCTGCTTTTGCCTTGACAGCTAAGTTATTGACTGTGATTGAGTTGTAGTACATTTCTCGTTCGATTTTTGAACGAGAAATAGTATGTAATGTACTGTGAATGAGAAAGTTAGTTGTCAAGGCCTGGCCGGCGGGAGGGGGCACGAAAAAAGCGACATTCATTCGAATGTCGCTTTTCCGTGGGCGGTACTGGATTCGAACCAGTGACCCCCTGCTTGTAAGGCAGGTGCTCTGAACCAGCTGAGCTAACCGCCCGAAAGGGATTGCAAAGGTAGTAATTAAATTTGAAATGACAAATTTTATGGCTAACTTGCACAACATTTTTTGACACCATGTTGCATGTAATAGCCTTGGCGGTGCTGCCGCCCCTTATCTTGCTTTATTATGTCTATCAGCAGGACCGCCTGCAGCCGGAGCCGGTGAAGAACCTGGTAAAGGCGTTTTTCTATGGTGGTCTGTCTGTTTACGCATCCCTGCTCATTTCTGTGCCGATGATGCACCTGGGCCTGTTCCCGCAGGAGATTCAGTCTATGGGCGGCGCCTTCCGCACGGCCTTCTTCGGGGCGGCCATCCCGGAAGAGACGGCCAAGCTGGTGCTGCTGTGGCTCTTCCTGAGAAAGTGCAAAGACTTTGACGAGCGCATGGACGGCATCGTGTACGCCGCCTGCGTGGGCTTGGGCTTCGCCTGCTTCGAGAACATCCAGTATCTTCTGAGTGCCGGCTCGCAGTGGGTCACCGTGGGGCTGGGCCGCTCCATTACCGCCATCCCCGCGCACTTCGGTTTTGCCGTAGTGATGGGCTACTACTTCTCCCTCCATTACTTCGACCGTTACCGCGCTCCGGGCGCCGGTATCAAGATGTGGCTGTACCCGGTGCTGCTGCACGGCGTATACGACTGGATTGCCATGACCCAGGAAGTGACCCCGGAACTGGGCGGTGTCATTGCCATCGCCATCCTGCTGCTGTGCTTCTGGCTTATGAAAGGAGCGCAGAAGAAGATGAAAACCCACCTGGTGGCCGATTCTTTCCACGCCACCGGAATAGACGAACAATAAATACACCTGATATGAAAAAACTCTTCCTTTTTGTGCTGGCTGCGGCCGTGACCTTCCAGGCCTACGGCCAGAAAATTGTCAAAGGTGAAATCGAAGGCGTCCCTTACCA
>CAMOKK010000025.1 GCA_946617545.1 uncultured Bacteroidales bacterium
CCATGCTCGTCTATATCCTCTATTTCGCCGCTGTCGGCTCCAAAGTAAAGAAAGCATAGAGTCTGTTTTGAAATAATTCAATAAATTCTTTATGTTTCTTTTTGGTAAATTTTCCTCAAAAATTTTCACCCATAGGAACCCCTATGGCCAAAAATTTTCAAGAAAAATTTCCACAAAAATAATCTATAAATAAAAATATCAATCATTTCAAAACAGACTCTTAATCACATATTTCTATGGCACAAGACTTAGTAATTGGTATTGATATTGGTGGACAGACCACCAAATGCGGCATCGTAGATGCCCGTGGTACCGTTCTTACGCAGACCGTCATCCGTTCCGACAACCACACGGAGGTGGCCCCTTACATTGCCGAACTGGCCGAGGCCCTGAACCGCATCATCGCGGAAGGCCAGGCCGAAGGCCGCATCCGCGGTATCGGCGTAGGCGCCCCTAACGGCAACTATTACACCGGCACCATCGAGGGCGCCGTGAACCTGGTATGGGGTGGCACCAAGACCATTCCCTTTGCCAAGATGCTCAGCGAGCAGATGAACGGCATTCCCGTGTCGCTCACCAACGACGCCAACGCCGCCGCCATGGGTGAAATGACGTATGGTGCCGCCCGCGGTATGAAGAACTTCATCATGATTACCCTGGGCACCGGCGTGGGCTCCGGTATCGTCATTAACGGAGAGGTGGTCTACGGCCACGACGGCTTTGCCGGAGAGCTGGGACACACCTGCGCCGTGCGCCACAACGGGCGTCAGTGCAACTGCGGCAAAACCGGCTGCCTGGAAACCTATGCCAGCGCCATCGGCGTGGCCCGTACCGCCCGTGAATGGCTGGAAATGAGCAATGAACCCTCCATCCTCCGCTCTTTGGACAAGATTACCTCCAAGGATGTCTATGAGGCTGCCAAGGAGGGTGACAAGATGGCCATCCGCATCTTCGAATTCACCGGCCGTATCCTGGGAGAGAAATTTGCCGATTTCATCGAGTTCTCCGCCCCGGAGGCCATCGTCCTTTTCGGTGGTCTTGCCCGCGCCAAGGAATTCCTTGTAGAGCCCATCCGCAAGGCCATGGACGAGAACGTCCTGTCCCTGTGGAAGGGGAAGGTGGATTTGGTGTTCTCCCAGCTTAAAGAGTCCGACGCCGCCATCCTGGGAGCATCGGCCCTTGCCTGGGAGCTTTAATTAATGTTAAATTGATGAATATGAAGAAAGTTGCTGCAGGTCTTTTTGTTTTAGCCGCCACGTTGGGGTTCTCCGCTTGTTCTTCCGAAAATGCCGCCATTGAGCAGGAACTCAAGCAGATGACCCTTCAGGAAAAAGTGGGTTCCATGTTCTTTGTCCGTCCGGAAGTTCTGGATACGGATATCTACTATGATTCTCCCTCCGTTCTGAAGTCTTTCGACGTGCATCAGGTGACAGACAAGATGAAGGAGACCGCCCGGGTGTATCCCATGGGTGGAGTCATCCTTTTCTCCCATAACATCAAAGACCCCCAGCAACTTTCTCAGTTCATCAGTGACCTCAGGGCCCTGCCCAGCCACCCGCTCCTGTGCATCGACGAGGAAGGCGGTTCCGTGGCCCGGCTGGCCAACAACCCCAATTTCCATCTGCCCAAGTTTGCCAACATGGGCACCCTGGCCGCCTCCGGACGCACCAAGGAAGTCACCGAGGCTGCCACAACCATAGGAGAGTATCTCAAAAGCTATGGCTTCGACATCGACTTCGCCCCCGTGGCCGATGTGAACACCAACCCCCGCAACGTGGTTATCGGCGCACGGGCCTTCTCCAACGAGCCCAAGGTGGCCGCCGAGATGGTGAAAGCCTATCTGAAGGGCCTTCAGAAAAGCGGCGTCATCGGCTGTCTGAAGCATTTCCCCGGTCACGGAGACACCCAGGCCGATTCCCACTTCGGCTATGCCATGAGCCGGAAAACCTGGGAAGAAATCCGCGACTGCGAGATGATTCCCTTCAAGGCCGGCATGGAAGCCGGAGCCCAGATGATTATGACGGCCCATATTTCCCTGCCCAACGTGACGGGGTCCAATGTGCCTTCCACCCTGTCTCCCATGATTCTGCAGGAGAAACTGCGCGGTGAACTGGGCTACAAGGGTCTCATTATCACGGATGCCATGGAGATGGGTGCCATCCTGCGCCAGTATCCGGTGGAAGATGCGGCCATCATGGCCATCAAAGCCGGCGTGGACGTGCTGCTGTGTGTACGGGAGTATCCCAAGGTGTTTGACGCCGTCCTGAACGCCGTCCGCCGTGGAGAAATTCCGGAGAGCCGTATAGATGAGAGCGTGCGCCGCATCTTGAAGCTCCGCCACCACTCCATCAGCTACGGAGAAAAGAAATAGTAAAAAAAGTTTCTAAAAAGTTTGCAAGTTCGGATTTTTGCCGTATCTTTGCATTCCCGTTCAACGGGAAGCTCTTTTAGAAATACTGCGGAAATAGCTCAGTTGGTAGAGCACGACCTTGCCAAGGTCGGGGTCGCGAGTTCGAGTCTCGTTTTCCGCTCAACGCAAAAAGGCAGCCGAAAGAGGTTGCCTTTCTTGTTTTGGCAAAGTTTTTGCTTTATCCTCCCTCAACAAAAAGACTCAAATGATGAGAAAGTTATTCTTAACATTGGCAGTGGCCCTTTTTGCCACGGTGTCCTATGCTCAGAAAGACATTCCCGCCGACGCCAGCCTGGAGCTGGCCTCTCTTGAAAGCGGTGACGATCAGTTCGCCCTCTATAAGATAAAGGATAAGGAAGGAAATCCCAATTTTATCTTTACCGCAAGCCATCAAATCTTCTCCTTTGATGTGAGTACGCCAGACTCTTCCGGCGGCTTTGGCATAGGGGACGGAAAGGCCTTGATTATCGGTGAAAGCTATGAGGATGCCTTGGCGTGCATCAATGAACTTATCGGCCTGTTTGACCAGCCCGACGGCACGCAGAAGGAATTTACCTGCATGGACGGAAGTACAGTGACGGTCACCCTCCACAAAGGCATCCTGGGCAAGCACCTGAGTGTAGGGGACGCCTCCGTCAGTAAAGGAGAGCTCAAGTCCCTGCGAACAGGTCTCAAGCTCTCCAAGAAGCTGCATTCGGAGCTGTAGCTTACTCCTTCACACCAAAAGCATAGATGCAGTGGCTGCTGTAGGTTTCGCCGGGGCGAAGCACGACAGACGGCCACTGCGGCTTGTTGGGGGAGTCCGGATAGTGCTGGGTTTCCAGGCATACGGCGCTGCGGAAGGGATAGGCGATGCCCTTCTTGCCCACCACGCTGCCGTCTAAGAAATTGCCGGTATAGACCTGGATGCCGGGCTCGTCGGTATAGACGGTGAGCATAATGCCGCTTTCCGGGCACCAGAGCGTGGCGGCAGGCTTGGCAATGTCACGCTCCGTATCCAATACCCAGTTGTGGTCGTATCCGTGGCCGTTTTTGAGCTGCTCGCATCCGGGAAGGTTGATATCCCGGCCGATAGCCTTGGCTTCCCTGAAATCCATGGGGGAGTCTGCCACGGCTCGGATTTCGCCCGTTGTCATGAAGGTGCTGTCCACCGGCGTGAAGTGAGATGCGTTAATCCATAAAACATCTTCCTCGATGCTGTGCTTTGCCGGGTCTCCGGACAGGTTGAAGTAGGCGTGGTTGGTCATGTTGACGATGGTGGGCTTGTCTGTCACGGCCTCGTAGGCAATGTCCAAGGCATTATCCGGCGTAAGGGTATAAGTGACATAAGCCTTCACGTTGCCGGGAAAACCGTTGTCTCCGTCCGGGGAATCGCAGAGGAGTTTGATGTGGCTGGCATCGGCCTCCAAGACTGTGTAAACCTTGTATTGCCAGCCGGTGGGGCCGCCATGCAGGCAATGGCCGAAGTTGTTGCGCGGCAGTTGGTATTCCACCCCGTCCAGGCAGAAGCGCCCCTCGCAGATGCGGTTGGCGTATCGGCCGATGGCGGCGCCGAAATCCGTCTGGTTGTTCTCCGGGAAATAATCGGCCACTTTGTCGAATCCCAGGACCACGTCTTGCTTGTTTCCGTCCTTGTCGGGGACCATGATGGACACGATGCGTCCGCCGAAGTTGGTGATGCACACCTCCATGCCGGCCTCGTTGGTGAGGGTGTAGAGGGCAACCTTGGGTGCACAGGCGGCCAGAAGCGCGGCCGCGGCAAAAAAAAGGAGCTTTTTCATCGGGCGTTTTTAATTTCACTCAAAGATAAGTAAATTTGTAGAACTAATTCACAAGTATGAAAAAGTTTTTCCTTCTTTCCTTGCTTGCCCTCACGGTGGGCGCCCGGGCGCAAGTGCTTGTCCGTATCCATGAATCGGCCCCGGAGCAGGCTCTTATCCCGGCCGAGATTTATGGCCAGTTCTCCGAGCATCTGGGCCGATGCATCTACGATGGCATCTGGGTGGGCAAGGACAGCCCCATCCCCAATACAGACGGCTATCGCACCGACGTGCTGGAAGCGCTGAAGGCGCTCAAGGTTCCCGTTCTCCGCTGGCCCGGAGGCTGTTTTGCCGACGAATACCACTGGATGGACGGAATCGGCCCCAAGGAAAAGCGCCCCCGGCTGGTGAACAACAACTGGGGCGGCACCGTGGAAGACAACTCCTTCGGCACCCATGAGTTCCTGAACTTCTGCGAGCTTATCGGCGCCCAGCCCTATATCAGCGGCAACGTCGGGTCGGGTACCGTGGAGGAAATGGCCAAGTGGGTGGAATACATGACGGCCGAAAACGGCTCCATGGCGGAGCTTCGGGAAAAGAACGGCCGCAGGCAGCCCTGGAAGGTCAAATACCTGGGCGTCGGCAACGAGAACTGGGGCTGCGGGGGTGAAATGACGGCCCAGTATTATTCAGACGTGTATAAGCGTTATGCCCTCTATGCCCGCAACCATGCCGGCAATCATCTTTTCAAAGTGGCATGCGGCCCCAATGCCGACGATTACGAGTGGACCCGCACCCTAATGAAAAACGCAAAGGGAAGTATGTCCGGCCTGTCCCTGCACTACTATACCGTAGGGGACTGGAACCACAAGGGGTCGGCTACGGCATTTACGGCGGAGGATTATTACAACACCCTTACGCGCACCTATGTCATTGACGAGCTTCTCCGCAACCACATGGCTGTAATGGACGCCTACGACCCCGAGAAGAAAGTGGCCCTGCTGCTGGACGAATGGGGAACCTGGTACGACGTGGAGCCGGGTACCAATCCCGGGCATCTGTACCAGCAGAACACCATGCGGGATGCCATGGTGGCGGCCATCAACCTGAATATCTTCAACGGCTATACGGAGCGCCTCAAGATGGCCAATATTGCCCAGATGGTGAATGTGCTCCAGGCCATGGTGCTCACCCAAGGGGCCGGGATGGTTCTCACGCCCACCTATCACGTGTTCCGCATGTTCAATGTACACCAGAATGCGCACTTCGTCCCTTCCGAGGCCCCCTGCGGCCATATCGTATCGGCCGATGGCGGCATCATGCCCTCCTTCAGCCACTCGGTTTCCCGCTCCGGTGACGGAAGTTATCACATTTCCATGGCCAATCCTTATTTGGACAAGGCCGTGAAAGTGGAACTCCTCTTTGACGGGTTCAGGCCCAAAGCCGTGAGCGGAGAAATCCTCAAAGCGGCCGCCGTTCAGGATTTTAACGATTTCGACCATCCTTCCCGGGTGGCCCCTGCGGCGTTCAAGGATGTGAAAGTGGCCGGGAAGAAGCTTACGCTCACTTTGCCCGCCGCCGCCGTGGTGGTGCTGGAAGTGAAGTGACAATTGCAAAAAAATAATTAACTTTGACAGATATGACAAAAGAACAGCTTGAGAAAATTGCATCGCAGGTGCGCCGGGACATTATCCGCATGGTGACAGCGGCCGGTTCCGGGCATCCCGGCGGCTCCATGTCCACCGCAGACATCCTCACCGCCCTGTATTTCGAAGTGATGGACCATGACCCCGCCACCTGGAAGCGTGACGGCAAGGGACAGGACCAGTTCATCCTTTCGGCCGGCCACCTGGCCCCCGTCTATTATTCTGTCCTGGCCCGTGCCGGGTACTTCCCGGTGAGCGAACTGGGCACCCTCCGCAAGCTGGGTTCCCGCCTGCAGGGCCATCCCTCCGTGCGAAGGGGCCTTCCGGGTATCACCCAGGCCTCCGGCTCGCTGGGACAGGGCGTTTCCGTGGCCGCCGGCCTGGCCTTGGCCAAGAAGATGGACGGAGACAAGAAGCATGTGGTATACGTCCTTTGCGGGGACGGAGAGTCCGAGGAAGGCCAGATTTGGGAGGGGGCCGAGTTTGCCACCCACCATGCCCTGGGCAACCTGATTGGCATAACGGACTGGAACGGCCAGCAGATTGACGGCTCCACCGAGTCCGTGTGCGGCGGCGGAGACCTCCAGCTCAAGTGGCAGGCCTTCGGCTGGAACACCGTCACGGCCGACGGTCACGACATGGAAGCCATCCTCACGGCTTTTGCCAAGGCGAGGGAGATGGGAAAGAAGACGAATCGGCCCACGATGATTCTCTTCAAGACGGACATGGGCCACGGCGTGGATTTCATGGCCGGCACCCACAAATGGCACGGCAAGGCCCCGTCTCAGGAGCAGTGCAGCGAGGCCCTGGCCCAACTGGAAGAAACCCTTGGTGATTATTAAAGGAAGCGCCCTATGAAAAAATACATCGATACAGGAAAGAAAGATACCCGCAGCGGCTTCGGTGAAGGCCTGCTGAAGGCCGGACAGGCCGATGAGCGTGTTGTGGCCCTGACGGCAGACCTCAAGGGCTCCCTCAAGATGGACGCCTTTGCGGCCGAGTTCCCGGAACGTTTCATCCAGTGCGGCATTGCCGAGGCCAATATGGTGGGCGCCGCCGCCGGCCTGGCCATTGCCGGAAAGATTCCCTTCATCGGCTCCTTTGCAGAGTTTGTGACCGGCCGTGTGTACGACCAGCTCCGCCAGGAAGTGGCCTATGGCCAAACCAATGTGAAGATTGCCTCCTCCCACGCCGGCATTACGCTGGGCGAGGACGGCGCCACCCACCAGACCATGGAGGACATCGCCCTCATGCGGGCCCTTCCCGGCATGGTGGTGCTGAATCCCTGCGACTACAACCAGACCATGCAGGCCACCCTGGCCGCCGCCAAGTACGACGGCCCCGTGTACCTCCGCTTCGGCCGTCCTTCCGTGCCCAACTTCACGGACCCGGAGCAGCCCTTCGAGATTGGGAAGGCCTATGTGATGAACGAAGGCAAGGATGTTACCGTCTTTTGCTGCGGTCACCTGGTATGGGAGGCCCTGCAGGCCGCCGAGGCCCTGGAGGCCGAAGGCATTTCCGTAGAAGTGGTGAACGTGGCCACCATCAAGCCCATAGACGAGGATGCCGTCGTGGCCTCCGTCAAGAAGACCGGCAAGGCCATTGTGGCCGAAGAGCATAACATGGCCGGCGGCCTGGGAGAAGCCATAGCCGGGGTCCTGGCCCGGAAATGCCCCGCTCCTCTGGCATTCATGAACGGTGAAGACCGCTTTGGCCAGACGGGCAAGCCCGCGGAACTCATGGCCCTTTACGGCCTGGACGCCGCGCACATTGCCGGGAAAGTACGTGAAATTGTGAAATAACAACTTAAACCAGCATTCTGATATGAGCCAATTGCATCTTATCAATCATCCCATGATCCAGCACAAGCTCACGATCATGCGCGACAAGGAAACCGGTTCCAAGGATTTCCGCCAGCTGTTAAAGGAAATATCCCTGCTGATGGGGTATGAAGTTACCCGCGACATTCCGCTGGACGAAATTGAGATTGAAACCCCCATCTGCCGGATGACGGCCAAGCAGGTGAGCGGCCGCAAACTGGCCATCGTACCCATTCTGCGTGCCGGCTTGGGCATGGTTGAGGGCCTGTTGGAACTGGTTCCCGTGGCCAAGGTGGGGCATATCGGCCTGTATAGGAACGAGGAAACCCACATGCCGGTAGAGTATTTCTGCAAGCTGCCCGAGGACATCGACGACCGCCTGGTCATCGTGACGGACCCCATGCTGGCTACCGGCGGCAGCGCCTGCGACGCCCTGGCCGCGCTCAAGAAAAGGGGCTGCACCAATGCCCGGCTCATGTGCCTGGTGGGCGTTCCCGAGGGTGTGGAGCGCGTACAGCGCGAGCATCCGGACGTGGATATCTACCTGGCCGCCCTTGACAGCCACCTGAACGAGGCCGCCTACATTGTTCCCGGCCTGGGAGACGCCGGAGACCGCATTTTCGGTACCAAGTAATTACAGAGTGGCGGCCAGAATGGCTGCCACTTTTTTTTCATCTGTCACCTTCCTGCCGTCCGGGAGGAGGGTGGAGGCCGATGCATGGAGCTCCCGGCAGCCGCTGAGCTCCAGGATGCGGCGGGCGTTGGAGGCGTTGACCCCGCCGCCGGGCAGGATGGTGAGCGTCGTGCGCCGCTGAAGCTCCCGCAGCATGTCCGTCCCTTCCTGGGCCGAGGGAGCCTGCCCGGAGGTAAGGATGCGGTGGAAGCCCAGGCTCTCAATGGTTTGCAGGGCTTCAAAGGGCCATCGGCAAACATCGAAGGCGCGGTGGAAGGTGAGGGCGACGCCGGGCTTGACCACCCGCAGAAGCGCCTCTATGGCCTCCCGGTCCACGTCTCCCTTTTCCGTGAGGGCCCCGATGACCAGGCCATCGGCCCCAAGCTGTTGGGCCTGCACCATTTCATCGGCCATTTGCTCCATTTCCTCGGGGGTGTAGCAGAAATCCCCTTCCCGCGGGCGGATGAGCACATGGATTTTGAGGGTCGGATACAGGGTGCGGGCTTCGCGCAGCTCTTCCCACGCGGGGGTGAGGCCGTCCAACTCCAGCCGGGAGCACAGCTCAATGCGGGGCGCGCCACCCTTCACGGCGGCGTGCACGCTCTCCAGGTTTCCGCAGCAAACTTCCAGGGTCATTTTGAAGCGAGATCGGTTTTGATAAAAAAGCGTTTGAGCTCCGGGCCGTAGGCGTAGGCACCCACGTCGATGCTGTCCAAGAGATAAAGGTCTTTCCCCTGGAACAGCGTGCTTAGGGCCGATTCCCGGATTTCCCGGGCGCGGTCCATGGTCTCCTTGGGCACAATCAGGTGGCAGGGAATCACATAGGCCACGGGATTCAGGGCTACGGCATGGGCCACGGCCCGCACCCCGGCGGGATTGTCCACCAGGGCCGCCAGTTCCGAGTAGCTGTGCAGGCGGCGCTCCATTTCAAAGATTTTTTTCCAGACGCTTATCTGGAAGGGGCTTCCGAAGAGCCGCAGGTCTTCCCAAGTGAGGTAACGGGCAAACTCGATGAGGTCTTCCGTGTCAATTTTCCGCGTGCCGATGGAGCCCACTTCCTCCGGGGGCAGGGCTGCCACCTCGGAGGCGATGAGGGGCAGATGACGGTAATCGGCCGCGATGGATGCGACCTTACCGTCCACTTCAGTCACAATCCAGTCCATATTCTTTTACTTCAAGTAAGGTGTCAGTTTTTCCCAGCTCACGTCCACCGAAATGGCGCCCAAGGCGTAGGGGGCAATGTCATAAGGCTGGAACATCCAGCTGATGCCCTTGTCGTCCGGACAGAAGTTGCCGTTGGGGGCCACCTGGTCCAGCCAGATGCTCTCCAGGGCCTCCTTGTCACCTTCCATGGTGGCGCGAAGGCTCTCCCGCATGAGGGCGCTCACGGGGTCCTTGTAACCTTCCTGGAACAAGTCGTCTTCCGTGACCAGGGCGCCCGTCTGGGGATTGAATACCAGGTAGGTAATGGTGTACATGCCATGGGCACCGCCGCGGAAGGAGGAGTAGGTGAGGGTGTAGCACTTGTTCTTCTTCCAATCGGCCGTGAAGCTGCCTTCAATCTCGTCTCCCCAGGTGCGCAGGGCACCGGACAGTTCCGGGCTGGCGTTCTCCGTCAGGTACTCGTCAATCAGGTTCTCACGATAGCGGATGGCCGATTCCTCCACGGTGCCGGGCCCGTCTTCCAGGTCGAAGGCCGTGGTGACGAGGGTGTTGTTAATCTGCTGGCAGGCCTCTTTGGGAAGGCCGCCGGTCACATATTCCAGCGAGAGGGAATAGAAGAGGCTGTCTGTCTGGCCCTCGCTCAGGGGCAGGGACAGGTTGTCCTCATAGACGTTTGTTCGGAACGAAGAGCAGCCCGCTGCCACAAGAAGGGCGGCTGCCAGGGCAAAGTGCTTTTTCATATTATCAGTCATTGTTTAATTCGGGAATATCTACGGGGCGTTCGCGTTTGTCTCCGATGAGCCAGCGGGCGTACCAGTCGGCCATTTTCCAGAAGAAATACTCGTTCATGTCTCCGAAACCGTGGCGCTGGCCGGGGAGAATCACCAGCTCAAAGCGCTTGTTGGCCTTGATGAGGTCATTCACCACGCGGATGGTATTGGCGGGGTTCACGTTGTCGTCCTGGTCTCCGTGCACCAGCATCAGGTGGCCTTTGAGGCGGGAGGCAATCTCCTGGTTGGTCTTGATGCTATAGACGAAGGAGGTGTCTCCCTTGGAGACCTTCTCCTGGATGCCGTGGTGCTGCTCGCTCCACCAGCGGTTGTAGATGCTGTTGTCGTGGTTGCCGGCGCAGGAGACGGCGGCCTTGAAGAAGTCCGGGTACTGGAGGATGGCGGCTGTGGACATGAAGCCGCCGCCGGAATGGCCGTGGATGCCCACGCGGTCAATGTCTATCCATTTGTGGCGGGCGGCCAGCTGCTGGACGGCGTATTTCTGGTCTTCCAGGCCGTAGTCCCGCAGGTTGCCGTAGCCATAGTTGTGGTACCATTTGGAGCGGTTGGGGTGACCGCCGCGGTTGCCCACGGTAATCACTATCATGCCTATCTGGGCCAGGCGGTCCGTGCGCAGGTTAAAGCGCCAGGAGATGTCGTTGGCCTCTACCTGCGGGCCGGGGTACACATAGTCGGCAATGGGATATACCTTGGTGGAGTCAAAGTCAAAGGGTTTGTGCAGCTCTCCCCAGAGGTCCGTGATGCCGTCGGCCGCCTTCACCTTGAAGCGCTCCGGGAACTTGTAGCCGGCGGCCAGAA